>DASWOE010000360.1:0-9861 GCA_036398875.1 Rhizomicrobium sp. | reverse complement strand
GCAGGGGTCGGCCGGGCGCGCGCCGCGCCGCGGCGACAGTTCCGGCAGAACGGCCCGGGAGGATACGCGGATGGGCGGATCGTCTGCCATGCTGCCTCAGGTCTTCCCCGGCGGGTTCGTGCCGGGGCGCTCGACATGGCCGCCGAACCCCAGACGCATGGCCGAGAGGAGTTTTTCGGCGAAGGTATTCTGCCGACGGGACCGGAAGCGCGTGAACAGCGCGGAGGACAGGACGTTGGCCGGCACCGCTTCCTCGAGCGCCGCCTCGATGGTCCAACGGCCCTCGCCGGAATCCTCGACAAAGCCGGAAAACCGCTCCAGCGCATGATCTTGGGCCAGCGCCGCGGCGCCCAGATCGAGCAGCCAGGAGGCGATCACGCTGCCGCGCCGCCACACTTCCGCGATGTCGGCGAGATCGAGCGTGAAACGCTCCTCTTGCGGCAGATCCGTCGAATCCTTGTTGCGCAGGATGTCGAACCCTTCGGCGTAGGCCTGCATCATCCCATACTCGATGCCGTTGTGGATCATCTTGACGAAATGGCCGGCGCCATTGGGCCCGGCATGGATGTAGCCGCGCTCGGCACGTGGGTCGAGGTTCTTGCGGTCCGGCGTGCGCGCGATGTCGCCCAGGCCCGGCGCCAGCGCCGCGAACACGGGATCCAGGCGGTCGATCGCGTCCTTGGGACCACCGATCATCATGCAATAGCCGCGTTCCATCCCCCACACGCCGCCCGACGTGCCGCAATCGATGTAGACGATGTTCTTCCGGGCCAGCGCCTTGGCGCGACGGATATCGTCTTTGTAGAAGGAATTGCCGCCGTCGATGACGACATCGCCCGGATCGAGCAGGGTGGCGAGTTCCTCCACCGCGCTCTCGGTGATCGGGCCGGCCGGAAGCATCAGCCAGACCGTGCGAGGTTTTTCCGCGAACGCCGCGACGAGCGCTTTCAGCGACGGGGCGGCCTCGGCGCCGTCCTTGGCGAGCGCCGCGCGCGCCGCGGGCGCGACGTCGAACACCAGACAGCGATGGCCGTGTGCCATAAGACGGCGCGCGATGTTGCCACCCATGCGCCCCAGACCGACGATGCCGATTTGCATCCGTTCAAACTCCCGATGGCCCCGCGACATGGCTATGTAGGCTCTTTGGCCAACGTTGGGAAATTCGAACCGTTCCCAAGAGGCTCGGGACGGACCTGCGCCCCGGCGCGGATCGCGTCGAGGATGCCGATGTCGCGGCCCTAGCCGCCCCCCCGCCTCTGGATCTGCGCGAAGGTGGCTCGCAGCTCCTCCAGGTCGGGCGGTTTGGGCAGAATGAAATCGGCGCGCGACGTGCCTCTGCCCGGTGCATCGAGCCGGCGCCCCCAGCCCGTCAAGAGGATGATCGGCGTGTCGCCGGACGCGGCCTTCAATGTTTCGATGACCTGGTTCCCATCGACATTCGGCATGCCGAGGTCGGTGATCACCACATCGAAAGGCCGGCCCGCAGCGAGGCATTCCAGGAACATATCGATGCCGGCGCGGCCGCTGTTGGCCTCCGCCACGCTATGGCCTTCGAGTTCGAGCACCGTGCGCATGGCGTCGAGCACGAAGGGATCGTCATCGATGAGGAGCAGGCGCAATGCCGACCGGGGCGCCGGAGCCAGCGGAACTTTCGCCGCATCCGCCCCGCCGCGCGCGATGGGGAACGTCAACGTTATCGTCGTTCCCTTGCCGAGTTCGCTGTCGATCCCGATTTCGGCGTTGTGGCGCTGCGCCGCGGCCTGCACCATCGCCAAGCCCAATCCCGTGCCGCGCTCGCCTTTCGTCGTGTAGAACGGCTCGAAGCACCGCCGCAGCACCGCTTCGCTCATCCCGGCGCCGGTATCGGACACGGCGAGCTGGACGCGCCGGATCGGCTGCCCCGACGCGGTCTGCGACGCAATCTCGACGGTGCGCGTCGAGACCGTCAGCCGGCCGCCGTCGGGCATGGCATCGGCCGCGTTGAACACCAGATTGGTGAGCGCCTCGCGAATTTCGCCATCGACGCCGGGCACATCGGGAAGATTCGCATCGAGGTCCCGCCTGATCTCGATGGCGATGCCGCGCTGCTGGGGAATGTCGCTCCAGCGCGCGCGGGTGAGGTCGATGACCTGTTCCACCAGCTCGTTGAGCGCGACCGGCCGCAGCACGATCTGTTCCTCGCGCGGGCGGTAGAATTCGCGCAATCGCGAGATCGTGGCGGCGACGTCGTTGACGACCCGCTGAACCGTTTGCAGGTAACTGCGTATCGCCGGCGCTTGGCCCGCGGCGGTTTCGAGCAGGGACTGCGTGTAGATCGCCACCGGCGAGATCGCGTTGTTGATGTCGTGCGCGATGCCGCTCGCCATCTGCCCGATGGCCCGCATCCGCTCCTGCTGCATCGCGGCCTGCTGCGTCTGCTTCAGATCGTCATAGGCCCGCTGCAGCGTGCCGCGCAGCTCGGCCTGGTGCACGGCGAGCGAGACATGCTCGCAAAGCTGTTTCAGGAACTCGCAATCGCTGCTGTTGAAATCGCTCACGGCCCGCCGCGCGATCACGAACAGGCCGAAGACATGGCCGCCAACGATCAGCGGCGAGATGACCAGGGAGCGCAGGCCGCCCCGCGCGAGCCGCATGGGGAAGGGAAACGAGACCCCGGAGATGTCCGGCTCATAGACGAGGTCGCCGGCGATGCAATGCGACAGGCCGTTGCCATCGATCTCGATTTCGGCCTGTTCGGCCATCGCAAGCTCGGACGCCAGCGGCGCGCTGCGCACGCCGACATTGCCGACGGTGAGCTTGCGCCGAACCGGGTCGAACAGGAGCGCAGCCGCGAAGTCCACCGGAAGGCGGTCTTCCAGGCTGCGCACGACGATCTGGAATATGCTGTTCAGATCGAGCCGGTCGCCGATCGCACGCGTGATCTGATTGAGCAGGTTCAGCCTTTCGACCTGCATGTGCAGCTTGTGCTCGATCTTGCGGCGCAGGCCGGCCTCGGCAACCAGGGTCTCGTTCGTGCTCTCCAGCTGCGCGGTGCGCTCGCGGATGCGCCGTTCCAGCTCCGAATTGAAGGCCTGCAGATCGCTTTCCGCCCGTTCGAGCCGCGCGGTGCTGCGGGCCCCCACCTGCGTGATGCTAAGCAGGAAGAACAGGCCGGCCGCCAGCTTGCCGAGATGCCCGAACAAGGCGGCCGCGTCATAAGGTCCGTGGGAAAAGAGAATTGCCGCAGAGCTGGGGACGAGGAGCATCGCCATCAGTGCGAAGGCCCGTGTCGCGTCATTGGTCTTGCGATGCCGCCAATAGAGGCTCGCGACGGCGAGCCAAAGCGCAAGCACCGGGAGGAGCGACGGGCGCGTGATTCCAAGAAAGCCCGGTTCGGTGAAGCGCGGCAGGACGTCGAACAGCCAAAGCAGGGCCGCGCCCAGCGCCAGCAGGCAGACGGCGAAAGCAAAGCTTTGACCGGCCGTTCCGGACCGGAAAACCGGCAGAAGCAGGAGGCTGATGGGGAAAAGATAGGCGGCCGGTCCCCAGGTTCCCGTCAGACGATGCACGACCGCCGAATCGGCCGCCCCGGGTGCGGCCGACCATTCGATCGCCATGAAGGTATGGGCGATTTCCGCCACCGTCACGGCGGTGAAGGCGATGGCCAAAATTCGAGCCGCCGACTGGCCCGCGCGGCCGCCGACCTGCCAGAACAGCAATGCGAGCACCGCGCTGGCTTGAGAGATGCTGGTGTCGAGGATGGTGTGAAGCGTCGGCGTTCGAATGCCCGGAAAGGCAAGGAGAGCCACGCCGGCCAGAGCCAGAACCGCCGCGGTGGCGAGGAAATTCAAGTCGATGTTGTCGGCGTTGCTTGGTACGCGCGTCCCGTCCGGCACGCGAGTCGGTGCGGCTTCCGTATCCCCGGCGGCCATCGTCAAACCTCCCGCATCACCGACCGAAAAAAACTGGCTGCCATAGTGTTAGGCGACCGCGACCCCGCCAAGCTGCAAAACGCACCCATTTGATTTAACACCAGAATTTATCCGGCGTGAATGGATTTGCCGGAAAGCCCTCCGGCCCGGCCGCCGCGGGGCGCGCGATGACAGGAACCGCCGGCGCGGTGTAGTATTCGAACACGGTCAGGCAATGGACATTGCGGCGCAACGCCTTTGACGGAACCTGAAGTGAAATCGCCGGTGCCGGAGGTCGAGATCGACAAACCGGCGGACTGGCCCTCGGACTTGTCGGTCCTGCGCGACTATTGGCTCGCCAGTCGCGGCACGCGCACGATGCCGCGCCGCGGCGACATTTCCCCGGCGCAGCTCCATATGCAACTGCCACATATATTGCTTGCCGACGTGATCGATGGCGGACGGGATTTCCGCTATCGCCTGGTGGGGCTGCAGCTGCTGCCGTTCTTCCACTTCGAGCCCTCCGGCCGGCTGATGAGCGACGTCCTGGCGCCCTTCGGCGAGACCACCCGGCAAGCGACGCTCGAATCCTACCGCTCCGTCATCCGGCGCCGCGCGCCGATGCGCATTACGGGCTCGGGCACCGTGTACGGCCAGGATCCGAAGCATTTCGACGCGCTGCTGGCGCCTTTGTCGGAGGATGGAATATCCGTCGATGCGATCCTGGGCACGTTCGTCTTCGTCTGGGACCCGGCCCATGCGTTTCGGCCGCCGCAAACCGGCGCCTAGCGACCTCACCAGGCGAATTTGACGTCGGCGAATTCCGTATAGGTCTGGGACCTGGACGAAATCGCGCTGTCGAAATGCACGTCCAGCCCGAAGCCTTCGCTGCTGTCCAACCCTGCGCCCAGCGACAGCAGAAGCGCATTCTTGCCCGGTCGCACGCCATAGGTCGTGAAGTCCGAATCGGGCATCGCGGTGAAGGCCGCCCGCGCGGTCGGCGTGGCGGACATGTCGTGCAGCCAGGCAAGCCGGTCGGAGAGCTTCAGGGTCCATCCCTCCAGGTCGAGATCGCCGCGCTGGCGCAGGCCGAATTCGAAATCGGCCGTGTTGGTCGTACGGCCGGCATAGCTGAGCCCGAAGGTCCCGGAACCGGCCGCGGCCGTCTCCTTGTAGCTGGGCGCGTCGAACAAGGCGTCCTGCAGGGCCAGATAGGGCGTGAACCATCCCAGTTCGGCGCCGGTCTCGTAGCGCCCGCCCAGGACGCGGCCGTCGAACTTGCCGGCCAGGGCGTCGCTGCCGGAAACGGTCAACATCCGGGTGGTGGCGACGTCGTCCAGCGAGAGCGCGCCGACGAAGGCGCCGTAGAAATGGCGGCTGAACTGCATCAGCCCGTAGACGCCCAGCTGGTAGGCGGTCACCTTGCCCTGCCCGAAACCATCGGCGAGATGGTAGTTCGAGGCGCCGACCGACGCGGCGACGCCGAGCAGCATGTTGGGCGACACGCTCCATTCCCCGCCGGCGACGATGCCATCGACATTGGAGCGGAAGCGGTGCGATCCGGTCGTGTCGGGGTCGCCCTTCATGAGTTCGCTGCCGATCAGGCCGGCCGCCCACACCTGGTTGCCTTGCGGCATGCGGCCGTGGGAACCGACCGGCTGCTCGTCGGCGATATGGTCGAAGATCGTCGTCAGGAAGGGATTGAACAGCGACGTGCCGGCTTGCGCGGCGTCGCTGGCGACTTCGCCCGCGAGCTGGGCCGCATCCGACTGGAGGGCGGCCGGCGTCAAGGTTCCGAGATTCTGGATCTGCGACGGCACCGTGTTGCCCGCCGCGATCGCGGCATCGATGCCGGCGACCGGCGCGGTTTCGTTGACGGTGGAGCCGGCCGGCAGCAGCGGCGACAGCTTCGCCAAGTCGATCTCGAGAAAGACGTCGTGGGCGTCGTAGGACAGCTTGGACGAGAATTGCGCGCCGGTGCTGGCGATCGGGCTCAGCGTGAAGGTGCCGCTCACGCCGCCGGCCGCCGTCAATACGGTGAGCTTCTGGCCGAGCGGATAGCTTCCGTCGGCGCTTTCGATCGACAGCGTTCCCGCCAGCGCCTCGGCGCCGGTGGTCGAGAGCTTTCCGGCCGAGCCGTTGTCGATATCGACGATGAATTTCGAGCCGGACGCGAACGCGACCGAGCCGTTCACGCTGAGCGTGCCGGTGCCCAGCGAACCGGGCGCGATCGCGCCGCCATTGGCCAGCACGACGCCCGGAACGGTGCCGGAGCCGGCGAGCGTTCCGCCGGAATTGACGGCGACCCCGCTCGAACTCGCGATCGATCCGTTGACCGAAAGGATGCCGCCATTGACGACCGTGCCGCCGGTGTAGGCATCGATGCCGGACAGCGTTTCCGTGCCGCCGGCCTGCGCATATCCGCCCGTGCCCGAAATCGTGCCGGAGAAATTGTCCGTGCCGTTCGTCACCGTCAGCGTCTGGCCGCCCAGCGTCACCATTCCGGCGCCGCCAAGCGAGGCGATCTGCGGCGCGGTCGTCGTGGTGGAGACATCGAAGACGCCGTTGTCGATGACATCGCTCGAACCGGCGATGCTGCCGGCACCCGTCAGCGTCAGTCCCGCGAGGCTGTTGATCGCGGTCGTGCCGCTATAGCTCTCGATCGCCGTCAGGACCGTGGTGCCGCTGACCTGGGCGACGCCGCCGGTTCCCGAGATCGTGCCCGAAAAAGTCGTGGTGTCGGAGCGCCCGAAGGCGAGCGTGCCGTCGTCGGCGACATTGCCGGCGATCGAGCCGGCGGCGGCACCATTGCCGATCTGCAGCGTCCCCAAGGCGATCGTCGTGCCGCCCGTATAAGTATTGTCGCCGGTCAGGATCGTGGTGCCGGAGCCCGATTGCAGCACCTCGCCCGTGCCGGAAATCTTTCCGGCAAAGACGAGCGCATTGGCGCGGTCGAAGGCCAGGACGCCCTGGTCGGAGACGTCGCCGACGATGGAGCCGCTCGCGAAGCCGTTGCCGATCTGCAGGGTCCCGGCGGTGATGGCGGTGCCGCCGGTGTAGCTGTTGGCGCCCGACAGGATCTCGGTGCCGCCGGCGACGATCAACCCGCCCGAACCGGAGATCGCGCCCGAAAACGTCGTGTCCGCATCGGCCAATTCGAGATTCTCGGAGCCGAGGACGACCGTGCCGGTGCCCGACAGCGAGGCGAGCTTGACCGTCGGACCGGCGGTGACGGCGGAGACGTCGAAGACGCCCGACGCGTCCACCGTATCGGCGGTCGAGAGGCTTCCGGCGCCTGCCAGCGCCAGGGTGCCGCCGGAGATGGTCGTCGGTCCGGTATAGGTGTTGGCGCCGGTGAGGATCTCCTTGCCCCCGCTCACCGACAGGCCGCCCGTGCCCGATATCGTGCCGGAGAAGGTGTCGGCCGCGCTGGTCAGAACGAGCGTATTGCCGCCCAGCACCACCGTGCCGGAGCCGCTCAAGGACAAGGTCGATGACGTCGTCGCGCCTTCGACCGCGGTGATCTGGGAGATGTCCAGGGTGGCGTTATCGACGATGCTGGACGTGGCCACGCTGTTCGGATTCGCCAGCAGCAGCGTCCCGCCCGAAATCGTCGTGACGCCGGTGAAGGTGTTCACGCCGGACAAGGTCTCCTTGCCGCCGAGAAGCGTCAGGCCGCCGGACCCGGACATCACGCCGGAGAAATTGCCGGAACCGTTGGAGATCGTGAGGTTGGTCGGGCCGAGCAGAACGGTGCCCGAACCGGCGAGGGAGGTGAGGCTTGCGTCCGCCGTCGTGGTGGCGAGCTGCAGCGATCCGTCGTCCTCCACGCCGCTCGAACTCGCGATCGAGCCGTTGCCGGACAGCACCAGCGTGCCGCCCGAAATCGTGGTCGATCCCGTATAGGTCTGCGCCGCGGTGATCGTGGTCGTGCCGTCGATCTGCTCGACGCTGCCCGAGCCCGAAATCACGCCGGTCATCTGGATGGTGGCGCTGTTGGCCGCGTTGAACCCGACGGTGCCGTTGTCGGTCACGTTGTTGGCGATGGCGGCCGAGCCGAGCTCCAGCGTTCCCGCGTTGACGATCGTCGCGCCGGTATAGGTATTGGCGCCGGACAGCGCCTCGGTGCCGCCGTCGAGCGTGATGCCGCCCGTGCCCGCGATGACGCCGGAAAACGTATCCGTGGCGCCGGCGGTGATGGTGAGCGTCGCGGCCCCGAGATCGACGGCGCCGGTGCCCGCAAGCGAGCGGATCGAGGCGCCGGCCGTCGCCGAGATGTCGAGCGTCCCGGCAGCGTTGACGGCCGAAGCGGCGATGCTGGCGCCGGCGGCCAGCGCGAGGGTGCCCGAGGTGATCGTCGTCGTCCCGGAATAGCTGTTGACCGCGGTCAGCGTGACGCGCCCGGTGCCGAGCTGGGTGAGGTTGCCCGTCCCGGTGATGGTGCCGCCGAAGACGATGTTGTCCGTGCGGTCGAAGGCGAGCGTGCCGGCATCGGCGACGTTGCCGACGATCGATCCGGCCGCGGCCGCGTTGCCGATCTGCAGCGTGCCGCCGCTGATCGTCGTGCCGCCGGTATAGGTGTTCGTGCCGGCAAGGATCTGGGTTCCGCCGGACACGGTCAGATCGCCCGTGCCGGAAACCGTGCCGGTGAACGTATCGACGCCGTCCGTGATGGTGAGTGTCTGCGCGCCGAGGGCGACCGCGCCGGAGCCGGACAGGGAGGTGATCGAGGCCCCGCTCGACGTCGCGGCGATGCTGAAGGTGCCGTTGTCCACCAGTTCGGTCGAGCCCGCGATCGTTCCCGCCGCGGCGAGCGACAGCGTCGCGCCGCTGTTGATCGTGGTGCTCCCGGTATAGGTGTTGGCGCTGTTGGAGAGCGTGACGTTGCCGCCGCCCGCGCTGTCGGTGATGGTCAGCGGCCCGGCGCCGGAGAAGACGCCGCTCATCGTCACCGAATGGCCCGCTTCGTCGATGGTGTTGGTGGCGTCGTCCTCGACCACGAAATTGTTGGCGATCGGATTGGCGGTATCGAGCTGCAGCGTGCCGCCCTTGAAAGCGGGGGTGTCCGAGCTGCCCAGACTTGAGGACTTCACGGTCGATCCGGTGCCGATATCGGGGCCGGCGACCGCCGGTTCCTGGAGCGCCAGCGCGATGCACAGGCCCGCGGACCCGGCCAAAGCGGCCCGGCGAACGGAGCGGCGCCGAATGTCTTGGCGACGCGGTGCTATGGCCGAGCCGACGTAATCCCGATGCTGCACGGGCGCCCCTTCTTCGTTGAAAGACAGGGCGGCAGCCTAGAAACTGGGCATTGTCGAGTTGTGTCGCGGTTGTACCAATATCACTCCGTCTCCCAACGGATTTGTAAGGTTGCGCAAAAAAGGCCGGGAATGCGCCAATGTGACCATATGTCAGATGGGAGCGGCGAACGGCCCCGCGACAGCGGCTTCGGCGTGCCGGCCAGACCCGCACCGCCAAATTTCGTGGAAATGTCGCTTGATGGTGCCCAGGGACAGAATCGAACTGCCGACACGTGGATTTTCAATCCACTGCTCTACCGACTGAGCTACCTGGGCTGACCGAACATATCGGCAAGGCCGGGCTTTTTAGGCGAGAGCCGCCGCCCTGTCCAGCGGCGCGAAAGTCAATGAAATTCAGGGTCTTCCTCGGAGGCCGGCGGCTCTCCATCCGGCTCCGCCGGGGCGCCGGGGATCGCATATTCGCCGCGCAGCCAGCGCGCCAGATCGATATCGGCGCAGCGCTTGGAGCAGAACGGCCGGAAGGCGGCATCGCGCGGCTTGCCGCAGATCGGACATTGACCGCCGCTAGAGGGTCGAGACATCGAAACCCTCGCGGGCAAAGGCCTCGTTGACCTCGAACGCGACGCGCGCGGCGCCGCGGCGGGCGAGTGCGGCGCGGACCTCCTCGCCGTGATCATCGAGCCAGCGCACGACCTCCGCCGCGGCACGCACCG
>DASWOE010000359.1:0-7500 GCA_036398875.1 Rhizomicrobium sp. | reverse complement strand
CCGGCGAACCGGCGGCGGCGCTGCTGGCGAAATTGGTCTGGCCGCCCGACTGGACGAGGATCGTGCCGCTGACCGTCTGCACCGCGGTGCGGCTGGCATCGCCATTGCCGATCTGGCCATAGGCATCGGGGACCGCCGCGTCGCCGGACGGCACGCCGTTGTCGTCGCTGGCATAGTTGCCGCCGCCCGAGATCGCGATATTGCCGGTCGCCGAGATGGTGATATTGCTGCTCGCGGTGCCGGCGACGCCGAAGCCGAGATCGCCGATCTGCGCATAGGTCGGATCGCCGGCGTTGTCGCCCCAGCCCGAACGGCCGCCGATCACGCAGACATTCGCATCGCCGTCGAAGCAGGCGCCGATGCCGGTGAGGTCGCCCGTCCCGGGCACCCCGTTGGCGATCACATTGATGTCGCCGGTCCCGCCGTCGCCATGATAGCCGATCTGGGCATAGCCGGAGAGGCCCTCGATATAGATCTGCGCGGCGCCGACGGTGGTGGTGCCGCCCTTGCTGCCGATGGCCGTGCCCACACCGGACGCCCCGATGCTGAAGGCGCCGCTCGGATTGCCCGGATTGTAATCGAACAGCGTGCCGCCGGATGCGCCGACCACCCAGATATGCGCGCCGGTGGCGCCGCCATTGTCGCTTATCTCCGAGGTCGGGTTGCCGTAGGCGCCCGGCGTGGTGAGGACATCGGCGGGCGCGACCTTCGGGTCCCAGCCGGCCAGGATGGTGAGGTCGCCCGTGCCGCTGTTCTGGATCGAATAGGGCAGCGTGATGCTTTCGGTCGAGAGCAGCGTCAGCGCGTGCGGGCTGGAATAGTCCATCGTCCCGATGCCGAGATCGGCATTGATGTAGTCGGTGTGCGGATTGGTGATCCCGAATGTGACGTCGCCGCCGCTGCCGGCCTGCGCCGTGGTGCCCAGATCGGCGAGCAGCATCGCACCCAGCGAGCCGGGCGCTCCGAAGGACATGTTGCTCGTCACGCCGCCGACGACGAGCGAGACACTGCCGGATTCGATGCCGGGACCCGAGGTCCGGTTGCCGATCCAGGGCGCCCCGGCGCCCTCGCCGGCGAGAAGCGACAGCACGCCCGGCGCGCCGATGTCGATATTGCCGGTGACATTGGCGGCCCCGCCGCCTTCGGGCAGCCCGTTGCCGATCGCCGCAGCGAAGCCCCAGGAACCGTCAAGCACGACATCGGCCGTGGCGCGCACGACGATGTCGCCGCCGCCGGCGCCGTGATAGCCGATCTGCGAGAGGGCATAATAGGCGAAGATGTTGACGGCGGAGCCGGCGATGGTGGTGGTGCCGCCCGCGCTGCCGACCGAGACGGGATGGACTTCGTTGGCAGGCGGTTCGGCAAGGCCGGGCTGGCGCTCGAAATCGGAGGTGACGAAGACCTGGCCGCTATGGCCATAGACGCCCGGATCGAGGAAATGCGCCGGATCGGTGGTCGTGCCGTCCCAGCCGGCGATGACGTTGATGGCGCCCGTGCCGGCATTCTGGACATTGGCCGCGACATAGATGTCGGCGCCGGCCAGCAGGCTCAGCGTATGCGCGCTGTCGTAATCGATATCGTTGTAGACATCGATCTCATGGACCGCCTGCAGCGAGACATTGGTGGTCGCCAGCGCGCCGATGATCGTCGAGGGCGCGATGACGTCGAGGCCGCCGGGATTGTCGCCGACGGTGTCGTTGCCGCCATCGAGCGCGGCGGTGCCGTCGTCCTCGATATAGATGTAGTCCGGGTCGATCAGCCAGGTGCCGGCCTTGCCCTTGGGGGCGCGGGTGTCGAAGGTCGCGGTCGATGCGACATGCAGATTGTGGCCCGAGGTCTCGACCAGGCCGCCATCGCCGCCGCCGGCGCCGCCCTTGAGGCTGACGATGCCGGAGAAATCGGTGGTGCCGGTCGACCAGACGACGAGCGTGCCGCCGTCGCCGCTGCGCCGCGCGTCGGCGGTGATCGTGGCCTTGCCGACATCGACGTTCTGCGCCTGCGGCAGCGTGCCCTGGCCGTGCAGGTCGCCGCCGATCCGAATCGTGCCGCCGCCGGCATCGCCCGAAGCGTCGATCCTGGTGTTGTCGGCGACCGTGATGTTGCGGCCGGTGACGGTGACCGAGCCGCCGGTCGTGCCGGAGCCCGAACCGGACGCGTCGATCGTGCCGGCGACCGCGACATTGCCGTCGCCGCCGTCGAGGACGACTTCGCCGTTGCGCACATGCGCGCTGGTGGCCGAGATCATGCCGGTGTTGTTGACCACCGCGTCCTGCACGTCGGCGGCGGCGCGCGCGGTCATGACGACCTGGCCGCCGGCGGCCTTGATCGTGCCGGAATTGGAGGCGCCGGTCTGGCCGTTGTCGGCGGTCCGGGCCGGCGCGGTGATGGCGTATTTGATGAGGCCGTCGCCGGTGAAATCGACGGTGAAGGCGCTGGCGCCCCCGATCACCACCGAGCCGGTATTGGCGACGATCAGGCCGCGATTCTGGGCGCTGGCGCCCGAGAGCACCACCGAGCCGCCGCCGCGCGTCTGGATCGTGCCCTGATTGACCACCGACGCGCCGGTGCCGCCGCTGAAGCTGTAATTGCCGGCCGCGAAATCGGCGTCGCGGATGTCGGCGGTGGTGGCGAGGATGCCGCCGACCTTGATCTGCGAGCCGGCGCCGAACAGCACGCCGTTGCCGTTGATGATCCAGACCTGGCCGTTGGCGAGCAGATTGCCGTAGATCGCGGTCGGCTCGGAGCCCGTCACGCGGTTGAGCGCGATAGAGCCGGTGCCGGGCTGGACGAACTGCACCGTCCCGCCGGCGCCGACCGAGAAACTGTCCCAGTTGATGACGAGCTTGCCGGTCTTCTGGTCGATGACCGTCGAATTGCCGCCGTGATTGGTGATGGTGCCCTGACCGAAGGTCACCGTGCCGCCGGTCGGCTGGGCCAAAGCCGGGGCGGCCGCGATCGCGCTGAGACAGGAGGTTCCCAGAAGCAGAGAGCGAACGAGGGCGGCGCTTGTCTTGTTCATGGCGTTACCCGCTAGAACCGTACCGACAGATCGAAAAGCACTTTGGTCGCCTTGCGTCCCAGATCGCTGCCCGGCACGGCCCGCAGCATGCGCGAACCCTCGATCGCGCCGGTCAGATTATAGGGAAGCCAGAAGCGAAAGCCGCCGCCGGCCGAGAGCAGGGTCTGGTTCGGCAGCGACGGATCGACGAAGTACCACGTTTGCGCGCCATCGACATAGACATAAGGCTCGACGGCGCGGACGACGGAATCGGCAAAGCGGAAATCGTAGCGCAGCTCCGCCGAGCCGCCGACGCCGTGATCGCCGGTGATGGCGCCGGGATCGTAGCCGCGCCCGATCTGGGTGCCGCCGAAGGCGATCTGCTCGCCGGTGATGAGGCGGTCCAGCGCGAACTGCCCCTGCACGTTCAGGGCGGTGCTGAAATTGCCGCCGATCGGCAGCAAAAGGCGCGTGCCGGCGGTGAATTTGGTGAAGTCGGTCTTGCCGCGGAAGCGCGACAGATCGGGATTGGGCTGCGGCGCGTGCGGCGGCGCGGCCGCCGGAACCGTGTCGTCGGTCGCGCCGAAGATCGAAAGCCCCCGGGCGATGTCGAAGGTCGTCGTCCAGATGCCGCCGCCGAGCAGGCCGGTCTGCTGGTAGCTGGCGCCGAGATCGATCACGCGCCACTGGTCGTGGCTGAGATGGTGGCCAAGGCCGCTGACGTTCACCGTCGCGTCCTGGGCGGTGAAGCCGCCGTCGAGCAGCAGGGTCTGGGCCCGGCTGCGGATGAGCGGATAGGTGAGCCGCGCGCCGGCCGCCCAGCTGTGGGTCAGCACGCCGGCGACGCTGAGCAGCGAGCCGGGCTCGCCATGGGTGACGGTGCCGATCAGGCTGCCGATCAGCCCGTCGCCGCCGATGGCGCGCCGGTAGCGCACCGTGCCTTCGATCTGGCGCAGCGAATCGGGCGAGGAGACGACGGTCGCGGCGAGCTGGTCCTCGCCGAGCAGGCCGTTGAACTCGACGTCGCCGGACACGGTCCACAGGCCGGAGAAATGCGAGCCGCGATTGTCGACGGCAAGGCCGCCGCTGACCGGCGGCTGGTCGATATCGACCACCAGGTCGGAAGCGCCGGGCAGGCTGGCCGAGGGCTTGAGCACGCCCGACGCGCTGACGCCGGGAATGTCGTTGGTGAGCAGAAGTCCGCGCTCCATCGCGGCCAGGGTGAGCGGATGCGCCGAGGTCGCCGGCGCGAGATAGGCGCGCACCAGCCTTTGCGCGCCGCGGCGGCCGCCCTGGACCGTGACGTTGGCGAGATAGCCCTCGACGACATTGATGGTGAAGACGCCGTCGCGCACGCGCTGCGGCGGGACGAAGGCGCGAACCAGCAGATAGCCGCGGGTGCGATAGGCGTCCTCGATCTTGTCGGCGATATCGAGAATGTCGCCGAGGGTGATGTCCTTGCCGATCAGGCCGGCATAGAGCGGTCGGAAATAGGCGGCCGCAATGGTCTTGGCGCCGACGATCTTGACGTCGCTGAGCTTGAAGTGGACCTCATCGACCGCGCGCGGCACCGCCGAGCGGTGCGGCGTGACGATGCTGAAATCGAAATCCGGCTGGCTGGGCGTCGCGGGACCCGGCCGGTCGCGCCCCGGCTGCACCGCGCCGGGCAGGACTTGCGCCGCGGCCGGCATGGCGATCAGGGCGGCCGACGCAAGCAGCGCCGCGCGCCCAGCCGCGCGCATGCATCGACGCTTGTCGTTCGGACTCTTCAACCCGTCCCCCGTCCACCCCCAACCTGCTGGCTCGCCGCCGCGGCCGGGACACCGTCAATCTGCCCTTTTTCCGCCTGCGCAACAATTACGGAGTAAGAAAATAACCCGGGACGGACCGCCTATTTGCCTGGAACTTCGGCAAAATAAGGGGCATCGGGGAAAATCCGGACGGCGCCGGACAACCCTGCCGCGAGTTCCGGGCCGGTGGCCGGGTCACGCGCGCATCGCTCCGGACAGGGCGGCCGCCAGCGGCACCGCGTTGTCGCCCTTGACCATCGACCGGTGATCGCCGGGCACGCGGCGGATGTCGAGACCGGCGCAGAGAGGGCGCCAGATCAGCGCCGGATCGGGCCGCTGCACGTCGCCCGTTTCCGGCACGATCAGGACGACACCGCCGCGATAGCGCTTGGGCGCATAGGCGGCGACGGCCGCGAAGTTGGCGTCATAGACGGCCTGGAGGGCGGCCGGAAGGTTCGCCTCCAGCGGGTCGGGAGAGGCCTTGGACAGGCTCAACCGCCACAGGATGCGGCGCCCGAAGCTCGCCAGCGCGTGGCCGGCGTAGCGCAGCTTCGCTGCCGGCGGCAGCCGGCGCAGCCCGGCCAGATGATCGCCTGCGCGGCGCCGGAGCAGGCCGGCCCATACGCCAAGCGGCCATTGCCGCGCATTGGTCTGCGAATCGATCAGGGTGAGCGAGGCCGGCGGCGTGCCGGCCGCGCAAAGCCGCTGCGCCATCTCATAGGCGATCAGGCCGCCGGAGGAATAGCCGGCGAGATGATAAGGGCCTTGCGGGACGGCTTCGCGGATCGCGGCGAGATAGTCGGCCGCCATCGCTTCGATGGAATGCGCCGGCGGCGCCTTGCCGTCGAGGCCGCGGGCCTGGAGGGCATAGACCGGGGCACGTTCGACGCGGCGCCCGGCGGCGAACAGCTCCATCACATTGCCGCCGACGCCGTGGACGATGAAGAGCGGCGCGCCGTCGCCGTCCTTGATCGTGACCAGGGGCGAAAAGGTCGCGCCGGCGCGGCCTTCGATCAGCGCGGCCAGCGCGGCGACGGTCGGCGCGTCGTAGATCACCGTCACCGGCAGCTCGACGCCGAAGGCTTCTTCCAGGGCGAAGGTCAAGTCGAGCGTGGCGAGGGAATCGCCGCCGCAGGTGAAGAAGTCGTCGTCGCGGCCGACATCGTCGCGCTTCAGCACCGCGCGCCAGATCGCGGCGATCGTCTCTTCGGTTTCGCCGCGCGGCGGCGCGCCCTGCGGCACGGCCTGCACGACCTCGCGGCGCTGCTGCGCCTCGTCGAGGATTTCGAGCGCCTTGACGTCCAGCTTGGCGCTGGCGAGGCGCGGCACGGCAGCGATGCGATGGATGCGCTGCGGCTGCAGGGCCGAAGGAAGCGCGGCCTGGAGCGCGGCCTTGAGGGCGGCCGGATCGACGTCGCCGACGACATAGGCGATCAGCCACCAGCTGGCGCCGACCCGGCGCGGATGGACGGCGACGTCGCGGATGCCCTTCTGCAGGCGGATGGCGGCTTCGAGCTCGCCCGGCTCGACGCGGATGCCGCGGATCTTGAGCTGGCGGTCCTTGCGGCCGACCAGATCGATCAGCCCGTCGGCGCGCAGGCGCACGAGGTCGCCGGTGCCCAGGATGCGGCAGGCCGGATCGTTCGGATCGGCGGGGAAATCGCTCGCATCGAGCGCCCCGTCCGCCCAGCGCCCGAGCGCGACATAGGGGCTGCGCAAGATCAACTCGCCGGTCTCGCCCGGCGCCGCGGCTTCGCCATCCTCGCCGACGACGGCCAGCGCGTTGCCGGCCAGCGGATAGCCCAAGGGAACGCGCGCGCCCTCGCGCGGGAAATCGTCCGGCACGAACCATTGCATGATCGGCGCCTCGGTCGAGGAATAGCCGAGCTCGATGCGGCAACCATCCGGCAGCCAGGCGCGCAGCGCGTCGATGTCGCTCCACAGCACCGCGTCGCCGCCGACCCGCACCACGCGCAGCCCGGCCGGCGCCTTGGCGTCTTCGAGCTGCATCAGCGTGCGCAGCAGGGCCGGCACGGCATAGACCATGGTGATGTCGTGCGCGCGCATGCGGTTCAGGATCGCCCGCGCGCCGTCGCGCTGGACGTCGATGAGATGCAGCGTGGCGCCGGTCAGGAGCGCCGCGAAGCGCTCGCGCAGGCCGGCGATGGTGCAGGCGGAGCTCAGCGGCAGGAAGCGGTCGGTCTCGTTGACATGCGCGGCACCGACATAGTGCGCGACGCGGCGCAGCAGGGCGCGCTGGCTGTTGACGATGCCCTTGGGCTTGCCGGTGCTGCCGGAGGTGAAAAGGACAAGCGCCGGGGCATCGGGCCCGGACGGTGACAGGGGAGTCTCGGCCGCGGGCGCGCGATCGCACAAGTCGATGCGGCGGATGTGCGCGGGCACAAGGCCGGCGACGTCCGGATCGTCGAAACGGGCGATGACAGCGGCGAGGCCGCAATCGGCGATCACGCCGGCCAGCCAGGCCTTGGGATAATGCAGGTCGAGCGGCACGAACATCCGCCCCGCGGCGAGACAGGCGAGCATCGCCACGGGGAAATCGACCGACGACGGCAGCAGGATGCCGACCGGCGCGTCCGGCGCGGTGTCGCGGACGAGGCGATGGGCGAGCGCGGCCGCGGCCGCCAGCACGTCGCCATAGCTCAGCGCCGCGGCGCCGTCATCGACGGCGATGCGCGCGGCGTGGGCGCGGGC
>DASWOE010000358.1:0-14450 GCA_036398875.1 Rhizomicrobium sp. | reverse complement strand
CGAAGAAAACATCCAGAGCCGCGCCCGCGGCGTCATCCTGATGGCGATCTCCAACAAGTTCGGTCCCATGGTGCTCACCACCGGCAACAAGAGCGAGATGAGCGTCGGCTATGCCACGCTCTATGGCGACATGTGCGGCGGCTACAATGTGCTCAAGGACGTCTACAAGATGGAGGTCTTCCGGCTTGCCCATTGGCGCAACCGGTTTTCGCCGCAGGGCTGTTTCGGCCCCGCGAACCGCGTCATCCCCGAGCGCATCATCACCAAGCCGCCCTCCGCCGAGCTGCGCGAGAACCAGAAGGACGAGGATTCGCTGCCGCCTTATGAGATCCTCGACGGCATATTGGAGTGCCTAGTCGAGAACGAGATGAGCTTCGAGGCCACCTGCGCCAAGGGCTATCATCCGGCCACCGTCAAGCGCATCGAGCAGCTGCTCTATGTCAGCGAATACAAGCGCCGCCAGTCCCCGCCCGGGGTGAAGATCAGTGCCCGGAACTTCGGCCGCGACCGGCGGTATCCGATCACCAATGCGTTCCGCGATGCCCGGGATTGACATGCCCTCGCCCCAGATCGCTTCGCGATTTCGATCTCTTAACCTCTCCCGTTCACGGGAGAGGTCGAAAAACGCGCCGCGTTTTTCGGGTGAGGGCACGGCATGACCGTCAGCCGCTTCGCTCCTTCCCCCACCGGCTATCTCCAGGTCGGCAACGGCCGCGCCGCCGTCTTGAACGCGCTGGTCGCGAAGAAGACCGGCGGCAAGTTCCTGCTGCGCATCGACGACACCGACGACACGCGCTCGACGGCGCAATTCGAAGCCGCGATCCTGGACGACATGGCCTGGCTCGGCCTCGCCCACGACATTTTCGCGCGCCAGTCCGACCGCGCGGCTCTCTACGAACGGGCGGCCCGGGCGTTGAAGGATTCCGGGCGGCTCTATCCGGCCTACGAAACCGCCGACGAACTCGACCGCCGCCGCAAGCGCCAGATGGCCGCGCACAAGCCGCCGGTCTACGACCGCGCCGCGCTGGCGCTCACCGCCGAAGACCGCGCCCGTCTGGAAGCCGAAGGCCGCAGGCCCCATTGGCGTTTCAAGCTCACGCACAAACCCGTCGCCTGGACCGACCTCATCCGCGGCCCGGTCGGGATCGACACCGCGACGCTCTCCGACCCCGTGCTGATCCGCGAGGACGGGCGCTTCCTCTACACCCTGCCTTCGGTGGTCGATGACATCGACTTCGCCGTCACCCACATCATCCGCGGCGAGGATCACGTCACCAACACGGCGCCGCAGATCGAGCTGTTCGAAGCGTTGAACGCCGCCGTCCCCGCCTTCGCGCATTATCCGCTGTTCGTCACCGGCGGCGGCGAGGTGCTGTCCAAGCGGCTCGGCTCGCTCTCCCTGCGCGCCATGCGCGAGGACGGCATCGAGCCGCTGGCGCTCGCCTGTTATCTCGCCAAGATCGGCACTTCCGATCCGGTCGAGCCGCGGCTCTCGCTGGATGCGCTGGCCGCCGAATTCGCGTTCGAGAAGATCGCCCGCGCCCCGGCGCAGTTCGATCCGGCCGAGCTCGCCCAGCTCAACGGCAAGCTGCTGCATCTTCTGTCCTACGAGGCGGTGGCGGGCCGGCTGGCCGCGCTCGGCATCGGCGGCGGCGCGGCCTTCTGGGAAGCGGCGCGGCCCAACCTCACAAAGCTCGCCGACGCGGCGCAATGGTGGGGCGTGGTCGATGGCCTCGTCGCGCCGCTGCTCGAAAACCCCCAGCTCACCGATAAGGCGGCCGGGCTGGCGCCGTCCGAACCCTGGGACGAGACCACCTGGGGCGCCTGGACCAGGGAGGTTTCGGCCGCGACGGGCGCCAAGGGCCGCGCGCTTTTCCATCCGCTCCGCCTGGCGCTGACCGGCCGAGGCGATGGACCGGAGCTCAAAAAGCTGCTACCCCTCATCGGGCGCGCGAAATCCGTCGCGCGGCTGAAAGGGATTGTGGCGTGATCGTTCATCGCTTCATCTGCGCGACGATTATTTGCGGCTGACGCCGCAACGCACCCTTTTGCCTGTCCACATCGCCAATTGCCCTCACCCGAAAAACGCTCCGCGTTTTTCGACCTCTCCCGTAAACGGAAGAGGTTATTGACACGCCCAACCTCTCCCGCACGCGGGTGAGGTCGAAATCGCGAAGCGATTTCGGGTGAGGGGCTGCTGCAAATCACGGTAAGAAGACGCACCATGACCATCCGCCTCTACAACACGCTGACCAAGACGAAAGAGGATTTCGTCCCGCTGAACCCGGACCATGTGCGGATGTATGTCTGCGGCCCCACGGTCTACGACTACGCCCATATCGGCAATGCGCGCCCGGCGATCGTGTTCGACGTGCTGTTCCGCCTCCTGCGCCACGCCTATGGCGACGGCCACGTCACCTATGTGCGCAACATCACCGACGTGGACGACAAGATCAACGCGCGCGCGCTGGAACTGCGCGGCACGCGCAACGTGCCGATCCTGGATGTGGTGCGCGAGCTGACGCAGCGCACCTACGGCATCTATGCCGAGGACGTCCTGGCGCTGGGCTGCCTTGCGCCCAGCGTCATGCCCCGCGCCACCGAGCATGTGCGCCAGATGATCGCGATGATCGAGGCGCTGATCGCGGCCGGCCATGCCTATGCGGCGGACGGTCATGTGCTGTTCGACGTCTCGTCCAAGCCCGATTACGGCAAGCTCGCGCGCCGCAGCCTGGACGAGATGATCGCCGGCGCCCGCGTCGATGTCGCATCCTACAAGAAAGGCGAGATGGATTTCGTGCTGTGGAAGCCGTCGGACGACGACACGCCCGGCTGGGACAGCCCCTGGGGCCGCGGGCGGCCCGGCTGGCATATCGAATGCTCCGCCATGGCGGCGCAATATCTCGGCGAGACCTTCGACATCCATGGCGGCGGCATCGACCTCGTCTTCCCGCATCACGAGAACGAGATCGCGCAGTCCGAAGGCGCCCATCGCGGCCACCCGCTCGCGCGGGTGTGGATGCACAACGGCTTTCTCAACGTCGAAGGCGAGAAGATGTCGAAGAGCCTGCGCAATTTCGTCACCATCCGCGAACTGCTCGCCGATTGGCCGGGCGAGGTGCTGCGCTTCAACATGCTGCGCAGCCATTACCGCCAGCCGATGGACTGGACCGTCGCCGGCATGACCGAAAGCTGGAAGACGCTGGAGAAATGGTATGCGGTGACCGAGCCGCTCGCCGATCCGCCGATCGGAACGGGTTTCCTCGAAGCGCTCGGCGACGACCTCAATACGCCGCAGGCGATCGCCGAACTGCACAAGGGCAGCGATCACGAATTGGCGGGCGGCCTCGGCCTGCTCGGCTTCTCCAATGTGCAGCTCAAGATCGCCGCCAAGAAAGCGGTCGATGAGGTCGCCATCGCCGACGCCATCGAAGCGCGCAAGGCGGCGCGCGCGCGCAAGGACTTCCAGGAAAGCGACCGCATCCGCGACGAACTGCTGGCCCAGGGCATCGTGCTGAAGGACGGGCCGCAAGGCACGACATGGGAGATCAGACGATGACGGCGGTGGAACTGGCCCTCACCGGTCCAACGCTTCGCGTCGGCCGGCCTCTCTTGCAAGGGGAAGAGGTGATTGCGCGCCCTACCTCTCCTGTTTACGGGAGAGGTCGAAATTCGCGCGGCAAAATTCGGGTGAGGGGCCGCGCCATCACAAACGTATCGAACGGCGCCGAAACGGCCTTATCATCCGCGCCGGCGTCGCGCCGCTTGGGCGGAAAAGGCCGTCTGCGCGCGCAATCTCAAAAACAATTATATTGCCGAAAGTAGAATATGTCATTGGAAAGACTATATATTTTCGATACGACCCTGCGCGACGGGGCGCAGACCCAGGGCGTCGATTTCTCGGTCGAGGACAAGCGCCAGATCGCGCTCGCGCTTGACGGGCTCGGCATCGACTACGTCGAGGGCGGCTGGCCCGGCGCCAATCCGACCGACACCGCGTTCTTCGCGCAGCGCCCGCCGCTGGCCAAGGCCCGCTTCACCGCCTTCGGCATGACCAAGCGCGCCGGGCGCAGCGCCGCCAACGATCCCAGCCTCTCCGCCGTGCTGGACGCGAAGGCGGACGCGGTCTGCCTCGTCGGCAAGACCTGGGATTTCCATGTCGATGTCGCGCTGGAGATACCGCGGGGCGAAAATATCGACGGCATCGCGGAGTCCATCGCCGCGGTCGTGGCCAAAAACCGCGAGGCCCTGTTCGATGCCGAGCACTTCTTCGACGGCTACAAGGCCAATCCCGAATACGCGCTCGCCTGCCTGCGCGCCGCGCACCAGGCCGGGGCGCGCTGGCTCGTGCTCTGCGACACCAATGGCGGCACGCTGCCGGAAGACGTCTACGGAATCGTCAGCGCGGTGAAGCTCGAACTGCCGAGCGCCCAGCTGGGCATCCATGCCCATAACGACACCGAGCAGGCGGTGGCGGTGAGCCTGGCCGCCATCCGTGGCGGCGCGCGCCAGGTGCAGGGCACGCTCAACGGGTTGGGCGAGCGCTGCGGCAACGCCAATCTCTGCGCCTTGCTGCCGACGCTTCTGTTGAAGGAACCCTACGCCTCGCTGTTCGAGACCGGCCTCAGCCGCGAGCAGCTTCGCCAGCTCACCGGGGTCTCGCGCCTGCTCGACGAGATCCTGAACCGCGCGCCGGGCCGCCACGCCGCCTATGTCGGGCCGTCGGCTTTCGCGCACAAGGGCGGGCTGCATTCGTCCGCCGTCGCAAAGGATCCGCGCACCTATGAGCATGTGCCGCCGGAGACGGTCGGCAATGCGCGCAAGATCCTGGTCTCCGACCAGGCCGGGCGCTCCAATCTTCTGGCGCGGCTGTCCGAGGTCGGCATCGATCTCGACGCCAAGGATGCGCGCATCGCGCGCCTGCTGGAAGACATCAAGCAGCGCGAGTTTCTCGGCTATGCCTATGACGGCGCGGAAGCCTCGTTCGAGCTTCTGGCCCGGCGTGCCTTGGGCCAGGCGCCCGACTTCTTCGAAATCGATTCCTTCCGCGTGCTGGTGGAGCGGCGGCACAATGCGCGGGGTGAGCTGGTCACGGTGTCCGAGGCCGTGGTCAAGCTCAAGGTGGGCGGCGAGGCGCTGTTGAATGTCGCCGAAAGCCAGAGCGGTCCGATCGACGCGCTCAACCACGCGCTGCGCAAGGACCTGGGCATCTATTCGTCGCACCTCTCCGACCTGCGCCTGGTGGACTACAAGGTGCGCATCCTCACCAGCGGCACCGATGCCGTGACCCGCGTGATGGTCGAGAGCGCGGACGGCGAGGGCAATCGCTGGTCCACCGTCGGCGTGTCGCCCAATTTGGTCGATGCCTCGTTCGAGGCGCTGGCGGACTCGATTCGTTACAAATTGTTTCGCGATGGCGCGCGCGCATAGGTGATGCGCATTCTCTCCCCTTGTCATGGCCCGCGGATGCGGGCCATCCAGATGGCGCAAGCGATGCGTTCCAAGGCCATGTCCGGTCCGATTTCCTGGTGCCTGCGAAGACTTCGACCGGATGGCCCCCATGCGCAGGCCATGACAGGAAGGGTTCGTTGACCGAACACGAACACCATGGCGAAGCGCGCGGCATCGCCTATGTCGCAAGCTCCTATCTCATTTGGGGCGTCACGCCGCTCTTCTGGGTCCTGCTGGACGGCATCTCGCCTCTGGAGCTCACGCTCCATCGCATGGTGTGGTGCGCATTGTTCGGCCTCGCCGTCACGGCCGGCCGCGGCCGGCTCTCGCGCCTCGTCGGCGTCCTGCGCGCGCCGCGCCTGGTCGGCGCGCTGGCCGTATCGGGCGTGCTCATCACGGTCAACTGGACGCTCTTCATCTATTGCGTCGCGACGCGGCGGCTCGTCGATGCATCGCTCGGCTACTACATCACGCCGCTCGTCTCCATCGCGCTGGGCGTGGTCCTGCTGGGAGAGAAGATTTCGCGCATCCGCCTCGCCGCCATCGGCCTGGCCGGCGTCGCTGTGGCGATAGAGACGCTGGCGCTCGGCCGCCTGCCCTGGCCCGCATTCGGTCTCGCCGTCAGCTTCGGCTTCTACGGCTATGTGCGCAAGCTGACGCCGGTGGATTCGCTCGACGGCCTCACCGTCGAGACCGTGCTTTTCCTCCCCGTCACGCTTGCGATCCTCGCGTGGTGGGCGCTGCAAGGCACCGGTGCGTTTCCGTCGCCGGCGCTCGGCCGCGATGCGCTTCTGATCGTCACCGGACCCTTGACCGCGCTGCCGCTCGCGATGTTCGCCTCCGGCGCGCGGCGGATCCGCATGACGACGCTGGGATTCCTGCAATACATTTCGCCCTCGATCACGCTGCTGGTGGCGACGCTTCTGATGCACGAGCCGTTCGCCCGCACCAGCGCCATCGCGTTCGGCCTGATCTGGGCCGCGCTGGTCCTGGTCAGCCTGGAAGGACGCATGCCGCTGCTATCGCGGCGCGTCGCGGAGTAGCGCCTCGATCCTGTCCATCGCCGCTTCCGGCGTCGCCGCGATGTGGAACAGCGCTTCGATGTTCCGGTGGGCAAAGCCCTCGCGCACGATGTGCGACAGAAGCGGCCACAGCGGCGCATAGAACCCCTCGGTGTCCAGGATCACGATCGGCTTGTCATGGGCCTTCAGCTGCGAGATCGACAGCACCTCGAACAATTCGTCCAGCGTGCCCAGCCCCCCGGGCAGCACCACAAAGGCGTCGGACGCCGCCAGCATCTTCTGCTTGCGGATCTGCATGTCGGGCACGATGACGAGGTCTTCCGCCTCGGGTTCCAGCGGGATCTCGATCCGGCGCAGGAAATCGGGAAGGATGCCGAGCACCTTGGCGCCGGCCGCGTGCGCCGCCCGCGCCACGATCCCCATCAGGCCGCCCCGGCCGCCGCCGAAAACCAGGGAGTGGCCGCGCCGTCCGATCATGCCGCCGAGCTGCTGCGCGGCTTGCGCGTAGGATGGCCGCGCACCCGACGAGGAACCGCAGAAAACGCAGATGCCGTATTTGGTCTTTTCCATATCCGTGCCGGGGTTGCGCGCGCGCGCGGCAGTTCCTAAACAGCTTGCCACAGAAAGGCTAGCCGTGCCCCGCGGATTGATCGTCATCTTGGCCGTCGCACTGATCGCGCTGATCGCGGGGTTCCTCGCCTTCGGCGGCGGGAACATGGGGCACTAGATGGCGCATCCCGCGGTCGAAGAGGGCGAGGGCGCCCCGTCCTTCCGTCCCCTGTGGATGCTGCTGCCCTATCTGTGGCCCAAGGGCCAGCCGGAGCTGCGCCTGCGCGTCGTGGTCTCGGTTCTGTTCCTCATTGCCGCGACCACGGCGACCAGCTTCTCGCCGCTGTTCTACGGCTACGCCATCGACCGCCTCGGCGGCGCCCCCGGCGCCATCGCCATCGGCGCCGTGCTGGCGCTCATCGCGGCCTACACGGTCAGCCGCGTTCTGATGCAGACCCTGGCGCAGTTGCGCGACGGCATCTTCGCCAAGGTGCAGTACCATGCGATGCGCGAGGTCGCGGTCTCGACCTTCGCCCATGTCCACACCCTGTCGCTGCGCTTCCACCTGGAGCGCAAGACCGGCGGGCTGTCGCGGGTGATCGAGCGCGGCACCAAGGGCATCGACACGATGCTGTCCTTCGCGCTGTTCAGCATCTTCCCGACCATCCTGCTGCTCGGCTTCTACACCGCCATTCTGCTGCAGAGGAACGGCATCTGGGTGTCGCTGACCACCTTCGTCATGGTCGTCGCCTATGTCTGGTTCACCTTCGCGATCACGCGCTGGCGCATCCAGTTCCGCCGCGACATGAACCAGAGCGATACCGACGCCAACACCAAAGCGGTCGATAGCCTGCTCAATTACGAGACGGTGAAATATTTCAACAACGAGACGCACGAAACGCGGCGCTTCGACAAGTCGATGGAGAAATATTCCCGCGCCTCGATCCAGGCGCAGATCTCGCTCTCGGTGCTCAACACCGGCCAGGCGGTGATCATGGCGCTGGGCCTGGGCGTCGTCATGGTGCTCGCCGCCTACGACATCCGGGCCGGGCGCATCAGCGTCGGCACCCTGGTCGCCGCCAACGCCATCCTGATCCAGCTCTATCAGCCGTTGAACCTGCTCGGCACCGTCTACCGCGAGATCACCCAGGCCCTGGTCGATATGGAGGCGATGTTCCGCCTCCTGCACCAGCCGATCGAGGTGAGGGACAAGCGCGGCGCGCCCGACCTCGTCGTCACCGGCGGCGCGATCCGGTTCGACAACGTCGTGTTCGGCTATGAGCCGGCGCGCACCGTGCTCAAGGGCATCAGCTTCACCGTGCCGGCCGGCAAGACGGTCGCCGTAGTCGGTCCGTCCGGCGCCGGCAAATCGACCATCAGCCGGATCCTCTACCGCTTTTACGACATCGCTTCGGGTTCGGTGACGATCGACGGCCAGGACATCCGCGACGTGACGCAGACGAGCCTGCGCCGCGTCATCGGCATCGTCCCGCAGGACACCGTGCTGTTCAACGACACGGTCAAGTACAACATCGCCTATGGCCGCATCGGCGCGAGCGAAGGCGAGATCAAGGAAGCCGCCCGTCTCGCCCAGATCGACAAGTTCATCCGCGAATTGCCGCTCGGCTATGATGCGATGGTCGGCGAGCGCGGATTGAAACTCTCCGGCGGCGAGAAGCAGCGCGTCGCCATCGCCCGCACCATCCTGAAGAACCCGCCGATCCTGCTCTTGGACGAGGCGACCTCGGCGCTCGACACCCATACCGAGCGCGAAATCCAGGGCGCGCTGGCCGAGGTGTCGCGCAACCGCACCTCGCTCGTCATCGCCCATCGCCTATCGACGGTGATCGATGCCGACGAGATCCTGGTGCTCGACCGCGGCGAGATCGTCGAGCGCGGCCGCCACGACGACCTCGTGGCGCGGGGCGGCCATTACGCCGCGATGTGGAACAAGCAGAAACAGGCCGCCGAGGCGCGCGAGATCCTCAAGGCCGTCGAGAACGATCCCGACGTCGTCCCCGATATCGCCCGCGCCGCGCCGGTGGCGGCGGCTTGATCACTCCGCCGGCTGGGGTTCGGCGCCGCCGCCGCGCCAGTCGCGCGCTTGGGGTGTTGCCGCCGGTCCCGCCTTGGCTGCGGCCCGGGCCGCGCGCCATTCCTTGATCCGATAGGGCAGGGCGAGCATCGCCGGCACCAGCCCCAGCGTGATCATCTTGGAGAATGCCAGGCCGAACACGATGGCGGTCGACAGCTCCACCCACATCAGCCCGTTCGGGCCGCCGATCGTGACCTCGCGGGTCGCGAAATTGATCTCGACCGCGAACATCATGGGCAGAAGCCCGCCGATCGCGGTGATCGTGGTCAGGAACACGGGCCGCAGGCGCTGGGCGCTGGAGCGGATCACGGCCTCGATCGGATCCATGCCGCCGTCGCGCAGCCGGTGGAAGGTGTCGATCAGCACGATGTTGTGGTTCACCACGATGCCGGCAAGCGCCAGCATGCCCGTGCCCGACATGATCACCGAGAAGGGCTGGCGCATCACCACCATGCCGAGCAGCGCGCCGATCATCGCCAGCACCACGGCGACCAGGATCAGGCCGGCGTGATAGAAGCTGTTGAACAGCGCCAAGAGCACCATCGCGATCAGGAACAGCGCCAGGAACGCGGCCTCGACCAGGAAGGCGCCGGATTCCTGCTCCTGTTCGCTGCCGCCCTTGAAGGCGACGCGGACGTCGTGCGGGAAGGGCTGCGTCGCGATCCAGCTGCGGATCTTCGCGATCTCGGCATTGGCGTTGATGCCCGGCTTGACGTTGGCGCGCACGTGATAGACGCGGTGGCCATCGACGCGCTCGATCGAGTTGACCTGCTGCGCCGGCCGCACGGCGACGAAATTGCTGATCGGCACCATGCCGCCATCGGCCGTCGCGACGCGCAGATTGTCGAGCGCATGGATGCCGCGCGCCTCGCTCGGATAGCGCACGCGGATATCGACCTCGTCCTGGCTGTCGTCCGGCCGGTACTTGCCGACCAGGATGCCGTTGGTGACGAGCTGCACCGCCGTGCCGATCGACTGGGCGTTGGCGCCGAAGCGGCTGGCGATCTCGCGGTTGATGTCGAGGTCCCATTCGATGCCGGGCAGCGGGCGGGTGTCTTCGATGTCGCGCAGCTCGGGCATCTTGTCCATGTGGCCGCGGACGGCGCCGGCGACCTGCGCCAGCTCGAGATAATCGTCCGAGCTGACGTCGATCATCACGTCCTTGCCGGTGGGCGGGCCCTGTTCGGGCTGGCGCACTTCGATGTGCACGCCGGGGATGTTCGCGGTCTTCTGGCGAATCTCCTCCTGGATCAGCTTGCTCGAACGGCGCTCGCGATAGTCCTTCATCTCGATGCCGAGCTGGCCGATATTATCGACCGGAACGCCGCCATTGCTGTTCAGGTTGTTGGCCTGGCCGCCGGACGAGGCATAGACCGCGCGGATGCCCGCGATCGTCTCGACGATGTTGGAGATGCCCATCACGATGTCGCGCTTCTCCGCGGCCGAGAGATTGCCGCGGGCCGACACGAACACCTGCGCATAGCCCGGGTCCTCGTCGGCGAAGAAGATCGTGCCCCGGTTGAACAGCGTGAACAGCGCGATCACCGCGAACACGATTGCCGCCGCGCCCATCAAGACGCGGCCCGGATAGCGCGTCAGCGTCTCGGACAGATGCGCATACCAGCCGGTGATGCCCGGGATGTCGCGCCAGTCGCCGGTCTCCGACGCCTCGATCGCGCGCTCGTGCTCGGGGTCGGCGGCTGGCGGCTTGCCGAACATGCCGCCCAGCACCGGCAGGAAGATCAGCGCCACGACCACCGACGCCGACAGGATGACGATCAGGGTGATCGGGAAATAGCTCATGAACTTGCCGGCGACGCCGGGCCATAGCAGCATCGGCAGAAAGGCGCCGATCATCGTCGCGGTGGCGCTGACCACCGGCCAGAACATGCGCAGCGCCGCCTCCGCGAAGGCCTGTTTGGGCTTGTGGCCCTCGGTCATCTTGCGGTCGGCATACTCGACCACGATGATCGCGCCATCGACCAGGATGCCGACCGCCAGCAGCATGCCGAACATGATCATGAAGTTCAGCGTGTAGCCGATGCCGTTCAGCACCATGAAGGCGATGAAGAACGAGGTCGGAATGGCGACGCCGACCAGAAGGCCGGCGCGCACGCCCAGCGCCGCGACGATGATGATCATCACTAGCACGATGGCGAGGATGATCGAATCGGACAGCGAACCCAGCATGTCGCGGATGTTGGTCGAATTGTCGAACAGATAGGTGACGTGCACGCCGGGCGGCCAGGTCTTGGACGCCCGATCGACGATCGCGCGCACCGCCTGGTTGTTGGCGATGATGTTGGAGCCGATGCGCTTGGAGATGTCGAGCGAGATGGTCGGCTGGCCGTTCACCCGCGCATAGGTGGTGGGGTCGTAGAAGGTGCGCCGCACCTGCGCCACGTTGGACAGCGTCACCGTCGAGTTCGCCGTCGAGCGGATCGGCAGGTTGAGCAGGTCGCTCGCATTCTCGATCACGCCCGGCACCTTGACCGCGAAGCTGCCATGGCCGGTGTCGATCAGGCCGGCGGCGATCAGCCGGTTGTTGTTGGAGACCGCGGCGAACAGTTCCTGCTGGGTGATGCCATAGGCTTCGAGCTTGGCCGGATCGATGACGATCTCCAGCATCTCGGGGCGTTCGCCATCGACATTGACGTCGAGCACCGTCGGGACCAGCTTGATCTCGTCCTTGAGGTCGCGCGCGAGCTTGAGCAGGGTGCGCTCCGGCACGTTGCCCGAAAGCGCCACCGAGATGACCGGCTGCAGCGCCGTGTTGAACTCGCGCACCACGGGCGGGTCGGCTTCGGCGGGCAGCAGCGAGCGGGCCTCATCGACCTGGGCGCGGACGTCCTCGAGCGCCTTCTGCTTGTTGAAATTGACGTCGAATTCCAGGATCAGCACCGCGACGCCCGAATAGGCGCGCGCGGTCAGCGTCTTGAGCCCTTCGACGGAGCGCAGGCTGGTCTCCAGCGGCTTGACCAGCAGCCGCTCGCTGTCCTCCGGGCTGATGCCCGGATAGGTGACCTGAACCATCAGCACCGGGATCGGAATGTCCGGCTGGGCTTCCTTCGGGATCTCGGCGAAGGCGACTATGCCGGCGACGATCACCACCACGATCAGGGCGATCACGACCCTGGTGTTGTTGACCGCCCACTCCACGATCCTGGTCATGACGCGCTACCGCCCTTTTGCGGCACCGCATCGACGTGCTGGCCGTTGGTGACGAATTGCTGGCCCACGGTGATGACGTTCACCCGGCCGGGCAGGCCCGCGACCCACATGCCGTCCGGACCGTCCGAAACGACCGATACGGGGATGAACGCGACCGCGCCGGCGATCACGGCGCGCACGCCGACGCGTCCCGAATCGTCCAGCACCAGGATTCCGGGCGAGATGTGCTGCGCCTTCACCTGCCTCACGGAGACATGAATGTCGGCGCTGACGCCGTCGCGCAGCTTGGCGTCGGCATTGGGCAGCTGCACCTCGATGCGGAAGGCCCGCGTCATCTGGTCGGCGCGGTCGGCGACGAAGGTGATCTTGCCCTGCACCGTCTCGCCGGTGACGAGATCGACGGTCGCCACATCGCCCAGCCGGATCTGGCCGACCTCCTGCTCCGACACGGTGCCGACGGCGAGGAACGGCTCGGGCGCGATCACCATCTCGCATTTGTCGCCCGGGCGCATGTAGTCGCCGGCATTGACATAGCGGTCATCGACGATGCCGTCGAACGGGGCGCGGATATGGGTGTTGGCGAGCGCCACGTTCATGGTCGCGAGGCCGGCCTGCGCCTGGGCGTAGGCGGCCTGCGCCTGTGCCAGCTGCGTCTTGGAGCGGAAGCCCTGGCCGTAGAGATCCTGCGCGACCTGCAGCTCCTTCTGCGTCTGCGCCACCATGGCGGCGGCCTGGGCCACCCTGGCGCCGCGGTCGTTGTTCTTGATCTCGCAGAGCGTGTCGCCTTTTTTCACCCGGTCGCCCTTGTCGAAGCGGATGGCCTGGACCACGCCCTCGACCTCGGCGCGGACATCGACCTCGTTCTTGGCCTGGGTGCGGCCGCGGATGGTGACGGTCGCGTTGCGCTCCGAGGCGATGAGGGTGCTGACCGATACGCGGGGCACGCCGGTGGTCTTGACCGTGTCGTCGGTCGTGGTCGGCGTGGCCTGGCCGCCGAGCAGGCCGGTCGCGATCCAGACCGCGACCACCAGGGCGATGCCGCCGGCCCACTGATAGCGCGGCTTCAGGCGCAGCCAGAACGCCGGCATGATCCGGCCGTAGAGGCGGCTGACGCTCGATTCGTGTCGGTCCGACATAAGTGCCCTGTCACTCGGCCGCCTGGGCCGCTTGCTGTTCTTCGATTTCCGCGCGATGCGCGGTCAGGAATTCGAGGATGGCCGCATAGACGGCGCGGCCGAAGCCGGCGACGAATTTCTCGCCGCCCGACAGGCACGCCGTGTCGTGATCGTTCAGATGCGCAAGCTTGCCCTGCATCTGCGCGATATAGTCATCGAGCATTCCGCCGACGCGGCTTTGCGGCAACAGATCGGCAAAAAGCATCGCGAAGACGAAGGGCGAGCGGTGGCGATCTTCGGGCAGCGGCTTGAGCAGCGAGGCGATGAAAGCGCTGCGTCCGGCGGGCGTGATGGAATAGACCTTGCGGTCGGGCCGCTTCTCCTGCGCTTCCGAGCGCACCGAGACATAGCCTTCGTCGGTCAGCCGGTTGAGGGCGGGATAGATCGAGCCGAAACTCGCCTCGACGAAGTGCTGGTAACCGTCGTCCTCGAACAGCTTCTTGATCTCATAGCCCGTGGCGTCGCCGCGGGTGAGAATCCCCAGACAGATGGTGCGAACGTCCACGGCGCCCCGGACCTATATAGCTTCGATATAGATCGACGCTATATATGTTCGCGGGTGCAAAATTCAAGCGCCACGCGGAAAATTGACCGGCAGGCCGGTGTTTCGCGCCGCACAGACGCTGCAACTAGTGAAAAAGGGATTTGCGGGAGGGCCTCAGATGACCTCGACCCGATCGACCTCGACACCCTTCTGGCCCTGGCGGGTGGAATAGCGGATGCGCTGTTCCGGCTCCAGGACTTGAATGCCCGAGCGCCGCAGCGCGCTGGCATGGATGTAGACATCGCCGCTGCCGCTGTCCGGCATGACGAAGCCGAAGCCCTTCTGGTCGTTGAAGAATTTCACCTTGCCTTCGACCATCGGTCCGCTCGGTCCCGAATCGCGCTCGCGATGGCCGAAGCCGCCGCCGCCCCCGAAGCGATCCCCGCCGCCGAAACGGTCGCCGCCGCCGCCGCCGAAGCGATCGCCGCCACCGAACCGGTCAC
>DASWOE010000357.1:0-18359 GCA_036398875.1 Rhizomicrobium sp. | reverse complement strand
TATTGCTGACATATTGAAGCCCGAGGCCCGAAAGCTCCGCGAGCTGTCGAATCGTCAGTCCCCTCGCCGCCCGCAAGTGACGAATCTGCTTGCCCATGATCACGAGATGGCGGTGTTTGCGCACGCGCCAACGGTTGCTATGGAGCGCTCCGCGGACTACATAGGATTAGGTTCAACTGGGTCGCGCAACGAATGGCCAAGGGAAGCAAGGTCGGCGCCATCGACCGCCATATCGGAGCGCGCATCCGCGCCCGCCGGCTGGCGCTGGGCATCCGGCAGAAGACCCTCGCCATCGACATCGGCGTGACCATGCAGCAGCTTCAGAAATACGAGAGCGGCATCAACCGCGTCAGCGCGTCGAAACTATTCGAGATCGCCGCGCTTCTGTCGGTCTCGGTGGCGGCTTTCTTCGATGGGATGCCGACCGGGGCAAGCGGCAGGAAGGCGACCGACGCATCATCCGCCTTCGAGCGGATGATCGAAACGGAGGAAGGCCTGGCGCTGGTCGGCCTGTTTCCGCGGCTCGTGGTCGCGAACCGCCGCCGCGCCGTGGTCGAGATCGTCCGCGCGATGATCGGCGGCGAATGACGGCCGGCGTCAGGCGGCCCGTTTTCCCGGGCCTTTGGCGGTCTGGCCCGCGAACTGCCCGCGATAGCCTTTTTCCGGCGTTCCCAGTGTCGTCTCGAAGATCAACTGGCAGATTCGCATTCCGCTTTTCAGGCGAACCGGCACAGAGCCGTGATTGACCATTTCGAGCTGGATCTGGCCCTTGAATCCCGCGTGGATCGTCGGCGCGGTCACGTGGACGCCCAAGCCCAGGCGAGCCAGCGAGCTTTTGCCTTCCACGCGCGCGGCGATCCGCGTTTCCGTGGCCAGACCCACATATTCGGCGGTCCAGGCGAGGATCAGGACCTTCGGCGGAAGATCGAAGCCCTGCGCGCCGATCTTCCGGCTCTCGGTGAGGGCGCCTATCGTCTCGTTGGCATCGAACCCCGCTTGGGTAGGGCCGATTATTCGCAGCACACCGGGATCGGCGTCTTTGAATATCCGAATGCGGGAATCGAGCGTCAGATCGACGGCAGTCGAGCTGAACGCCGTCTCGGAGTCGGGGGCAGGATCGATCTCGATCAACCTCCGACTGATCGCGATCCTTATCTCGCGATCCGTGAGTATCACGCGACGCGAGCCTCACGAGCCTCAAATGTATCTTCGATCAAAGCGCCGCGCTTCACCCACACGCGCCACGCGCCGGTCATCGTTTCGCGCGGCAGTTCGACAAGCCGATAATCACCATCCGATCCGAGCGGCGAGCCGACTGATAGAGAACTGCGTTCGATGGAGCGTCTATCGACTGTCATGCGCTCCACGCCGCGTTTCGTCTTGATTTCGACGACCGTCTCGTTCGGATGCAGGCCTTCGCCGATCGGCTGAACTTTGACGCGCATGAAGGAGCCCCCAATATTTCGTCCGATTTGCTTGTGCATTCCGCCTGACTCGCGAAGCGTTGTGAATCCCTAATGGTTGTATCCACGCGATTTATTCGTGGAAAAGTGTATATTAGAACATATCATGAACAAAATATCCGGTGCAACCCTCTGTGACTGACTTGACGCTAACGCTCCGTCCCCCTAAATAGCCGCTCAGATGGCTTGGCACTCCCCATTGGCGAGTGCTGCCATTTAATAAATTCTCTTATGTTTCAACAATCTAGGGAGCAAGACGCATGAAATTCCGTCCGCTTGGCGACCGCGTGGTCGTCCGTCGCGTGAAAGAGGAACAGAAGACTGCCGGCGGGATCATCATTCCCGACACCGTGCAGGAGAAGCCGCAGGAAGGCGAAGTCATCTCGGTCGGGCCGGGCGCCCTGGACGACAGCGGCAAGCGCGTCGTTCCGGAAGTGAAGGCCGGCGATTTCGTGCTGTTCGGCAAGTGGTCGGGCACCGAGGTCAAGGTCGATGGCGAGGATCTCCTGATCATGAAGGAGTCCGACATCATGGGCGTTCTCGAGGGGCGCAAGAGCTCCACGAAGAAGGCCGCGTAATTCAAGTTCTCACAGGAGATAAAAACACATGGCAGCCAAGGACGTAAAATTCGGCGCCGATGCGCGTGAGCGTCTGCTCCGCGGCGTCGACATCCTCGCCGACGCAGTGGAAGTGACGCTGGGCCCCAAGGGCCGCAACGTCGTCATCGAGAAGAGCTTCGGCGCCCCGCGCACGACCAAGGATGGCGTGACGGTGGCAAAGGAGATCGAGCTCGCCGACAAGTTCGAGAACATGGGCGCGCAGATGGTGCGCGAAGTCGCCTCCAAGACCAACGACGCGGCCGGCGACGGCACGACGACGGCCACGGTCCTGGCCCGCGCCATCGTGCGCGAGGGTTCCAAGGCGGTGTCCGCCGGCATGAACCCGATGGACCTGAAGCGCGGCATCGAGAAGGCGGTCGAGATCGTCGTCGCCGACCTCAAGAAGCGCTCCAAGAAGGTCAAGTCGAACGAAGAGATCGGCCAAGTCGGCACGATTTCCGCGAACGGCGACACCGAAGTCGGCAAGATGATCGCCGAAGCGATGGCCAAGGTCGGCAATGAAGGCGTGATCACGGTCGAGGAGGCCAAGAGCCTCGCCACCGAGCTCGACGTCGTCGAAGGCATGCAGTTCGACCGCGGCTACATCTCGCCCTACTTCATCACCAATGCGGACAAGATGGTCGCCGAGCTCGACGAGCCGTCGATCCTCATCCACGAGAAGAAGCTCACCAGCCTGCAGCCCCTGCTGCCGATCCTGGAAGCGGTCGTGCAGTCGGGTCGTCCGCTGCTCATCATCGCCGAAGAGATCGAAGGCGAAGCGCTGGCGACCCTGGTCGTCAACAAGCTGCGCGGCGGCCTCAAGGTTGCCGCCGTCAAGGCGCCGGGCTTCGGCGACCGCCGCAAGGCGATGCTGGAAGACATCGCCATCGTGACCGGCGGCCAGGTGATCAGCGAAGACCTCGGCATCAAGCTCGAGAACGTCAAGCTGAACATGCTGGGCACGGCCAAGAAGGTCCGCATCGACAAGGACAACACCACGATCATCGACGGCGCCGGCAAGAAGTCGGAGATCCAGGCCCGCGTCGGCCAGATCAAGACCCAGATCGAGGAAACCACGTCGGACTACGACAAGGAGAAGCTGCAGGAACGCCTGGCCAAGCTGGCGGGCGGCGTTGCGGTGATCCGAGTCGGCGGCGCGACCGAGGTCGAGGTGAAGGAGAAGAAGGACCGCGTCGACGACGCGCTCAACGCCACCAAGGCGGCGGTCGAGGAAGGCATCGTGCCGGGCGGCGGCACCGCCCTGCTCTACGCCACCAAGTCGCTCAACGGCGTCACCGGCGACAATGACGATCAGACCCAGGGCATCGCGATCGTGCGTCGCGCGATCCAGGCCCCGATCCGTCAGATCGTCGAGAACGCGGGCGTCGAAGCCTCCATCGTCGTGGGCAAGCTGCTCGAGCAGAAGTCGACGACCTTCGGCTTCAACGCGCAGACCGAGACCTATGGCGACCTGATCGACACCGGCATCGTCGATCCGACCAAGGTGGTCCGCGTGGCGCTGCAGAACGCGTCGAGCGTGGCGGCCCTCCTGATCACGACGGAGGCGATGGTCGCCGATCGTCCGAAGAAGGAATCCGGCGGCGGCGGCATGCCCGGCGGTGGCGGCGGCATGGGCGGCATGGGCGACATGGACTTCTAAGGTCCGCGTCGTTCGGCACGTCCGAGCGAGAAATGCAGAAAGGCCCGGTGGAAACACCGGGCCTTTTTCGTTGCGCGGCGGTCAGGGAAAATCGGCCTGCTTCTTCTCCGGGTCGAGCGCCTTCTGCGGGTCCGGATCGGGTTTGCCTTGCGCATCCTCATCCAAATTCCACGCCACTTTCACCGTCATCGGGGCATCCACCAGCTGGCCGTCGTTGACCGCGGGGCGGTAGTGCCACTTCGCCACGCAGTGCACCGCCGCGTCGTCGAGGCCGTCCGCGCCGCTGGACTTGGCGACCTTGACATCCCGCACCGTGCCGTCCGCCGACACCGTGAACGCCAGCTCGGTGGTGCCCTCCCGGCCGAACACCCGCGCGAAGAACGGGTAGTCGTCGCGGCAGTTCTCCTGGCGGGAGAGCGCCGCGGGCTGCGAGACGTGCTGCACGACGGGCACGCGCACCAGCTGTTTGACGACCTTGACCGGCGCTTCGGTGCGGATTTCGAGCTTTTCATAGAGATCGTAGAAGAACAGCAGCGAGGACGCGGTCGCGATGGCGCCCGCGATCACCACCGCCCAGAGATGGTGGCGAAACCGCCCGCTGTAGAACAGGCCGGACGACACGGCGAAGATCACGAACTCGATGACGATCACATATGCTCCTGCCCTGGATTTGCGCGCACTTTAACCGCAACGCCGTGGCGCGAAACCTGCGGCTTGGGTTCCGGCGCGGCAATTTCGCCTGCGCGCGCACCATGCTTCCTGGGTCGGAAGACGAAACCCGAGGTCCCCGGCGCGATAGATCCGCGTTCCGGAGAGGATGCGACCGTCGCGACGGCGGCGAGCCTGCCGCGGCCGGGCTTGCGCAAGGCGGGCGCGAAGGCGCCCTGACGGCCGGCGAAGACCGTAATCTTTTGCGGTCATTCGGCACGGCCCGACCGGGAGACGGCAGTGGATGGCGGCAGCCCAATTCAAGGCTTGATCGCGAACCCGAAACGGCGTTCGGTGCCGGCGCGACATCCTCTTGGGAGAGAGAGACCATGGCCTACACGATTTACGACGCATCCATACCGGTAATGATCCGCACGCTGAGCAGCCTGTCGAAAATCATCGACAAGGCGGTGGCGCAGGCCAAGGCGCAGGACACGCCGCTGTCCGAACTGCTCGAAGCGCGGCTGGCGCCCGACATGCATCCGTTCCCGCGCCAGATCCAGATCGCGTCCGACGCCGCCAAGGGCGCCGCGGCGCGGCTCGCGGGCCTCGAAGCGCCGGGCATGGCCGACACCGAAACGACGTTTGCCGAATTGCAGACGCGGATCGCCCGGACGATCGACTTCCTCAAGAGCGTCGCCCCGGCCCAGCTGGCCGGTGCGGAGGATCGCGAGATCACGCTCAAATTCCCCAATGGGGAGATGAAGTTCACCGGCCGCGATTTCCTGGGCAATTTCGCGCTGCCGAACTTCTTCTTCCACGTCACGACGGCTTACGGTCTGTTGCGGCACAAGGGCATCGCCATCGGCAAGATGGACTTCCTGGGCGGCGCCTGAGACTCGCGGCGGCCCGCGTTTGCCGTCGCGGGCCGCTTCCTCTAGGCTTGCGCGCATTGGAGCAAGTTTGGGGGAATTCGAGCATGCGTATGTCCGCGAAGGGCCTGTTGGCCTGCGCCGCCATGGCTGCAACCGTCGCGATCGCGACGGTGCCGGCCGGAGCCGAAAGCTGGCGCAGCTGCCAGGGCAAGATCACGCGCGCCGTGCAGCGCTATGAAGCTGCGGCGGACCGTTATGGCCGCCATTCCGGCCGCGCCGACGAGGAGCGTTACAAGGTCCGCGAGATCAAACGCAAATGCCACGACATGTTCGGGCAGTGGTGGGATCCGCGCGGCGGCCGCTGGAATAGCGACGACGATCACCGCGGCGACCATTAGTCGGCCGCTTCGTCTTGCGCCGTCGCGGCGGCCTGTAGATAGGGCTCGACCGTTCCCTTGTACTTGATCGTCATCGGCCGGCCGTGACGATCGACGGTCTTGCCGACGGCGAGGCGGACCCAGCCTTCGCTGACGCAGTACTCCTCGACATTGGTCTTTTCCTGGCCGTTGAAGCGAATGCCGACGCCGCGCTCCAAAAGCTCGCGGTCATAGTATTTGCTGGTGGGATCGGTGGAGAGACGATCGGGCGGGTTTTCGGCCATGGTCGGGCTCGCGCGGCAGATGCGGGCGCACTATGCGAAGGCGTCCGGGGATTGCAACCGGGCCGGCATGGGGCGGAAACCGGAACCTGCGCCTGGAATGCGGCGTGAGCGCATATGAACCGCCCGCGCCCATCATCGACGGCGCGGCATGCCGACCGCAGCCGGTCTAGCCTTCGCGGGCGGGATAGCTTCCCAGCAGGAACAGGCCTTCGTCGGCGCGCGCATCGGCCAGCGGCAGCGCGACATCCACGTACCAATAGGTGGTCCGGCCCAGAGCGACGGAAGACACCGCAACCACCGGCTCCAGCGCGCGACAAGCGGCCTTCAGGACGGCGCAGAGTTGCGCGGCAATATCGGGCGCCAACTCATCGACGCTTACCCCCGTCGCTTCGCGCCCGAGGCGCCGAATGAGATGGGTCCCGCACAGCCGAATGCGAAATTTCCCGCCGGCGGCCGCATCGATCAATGCCAGGTGACCGATCCAGGGCCGCAGCTCCTGAACCGGCAAATCCCCGCGCGACGGCATGGCACGACCGGCGCATTTCTGGAGCCAATAGGACAGAAGCGACTGAAGGGCCGGCGGAAGCGATCGGGACTGCGCGCCGAGCCGATGTATTTCCTGCTGCTCGGCCATCCCGGCATCGCAAATTTCACCGTGCGCCGTTGTCAGGCGCGTCGCGTGACACCCTTTGGACATGGAGCGCCGCAAGGAATTGGCAGCCAGAGCGGAGGACACTGGCATCGAACGCAGCCAAATTCCGTGCGACGCGCTTGACGCCCTCCGCATGGCAACCCGATAAAGCTTTAGGCGCCCTCGATTTGTGGGCACACCCCTTTGCAAAGGCACCCATGTTTTCCATGGCTGTCCTGCAAGAAACAAAAGTCTGCATGGCGATGTACAGACAAAACATTAGATACATGAGCCTACAACCTGGGGTCAAGGGGAAAATTGCAGGCTTTTTGGCGAAGCACTGCCCGGGACTAAAGAAAACAGCAGAAATCGCACAACCATGAGAGAGGGGCCGGCCGCATTCCGGGTGGAATTCGGGGAGCGGATCCGGTGGCTGCTGGACCAGTTCGCGACGCGGGCCGAAGCGGCCGCCATCGCGTCGGTCTCGCCCGAACATCTTCCGTCCTATATCGCCGGACGCGCCAAGCCGCCTTTCGAACTCGTCGTCCGCCTGGCCGCGGCCAAGAACGTCTCGCTCGAATGGCTCGCGACCGGCGAAGGCGACAGAAATCTCGGCGGCGAGGGGCCGGACGACTTCGTGGCGGTGCCGATCCAGCCCGATGCCGATTCCCGCTTCGATGCGGGCGAGGAGCCGATGCTGCTGTTCTCCCGCGCCTGGCTGCGCAAGACGGTCCCGGCCGAAGAGGCAAAGCTGCGCATCGTGGTCCAGCGGGGCGACGCGAACGAGCCGGCGCTGCGCGACGGCGACGCGCTCCTCGTCGATACGGCGGTCGATCGGATCTCGGACGATGCGCTTTACGTCTTCCTGCGCGACGGGCGCCACCTGGCGCGGTTCGTGGAGACATTCGTCGATGGCCGCGTGGCGCTCAGATCGCGCAATCCGGAATACGGCACCCAGACCTTTTCGCGCGAGGAGGCCGACGCCTTGCACGTCTTCGGTCGCGTGCGCTGGCGCGCCGGACCGACCTGAAGCGCCTCAATCCTTCGACAGGCGCTGCAGCGACTCGCGCAGCCGCGCATTTTCCTCGCGCGCCGCGGCGAGCTGTAGCTCGGTCTCCCGCAGGTGCCCGACGATTTTCCGCGCGGCGGGATCGACCTGCCCGCTCGCATATTCCGAGCGCAACCTCACCAGATCCGTCACGTCTTCGACGCTGTGGACGATCCATCGGACATAACCGTCGGGTCCGAGCACGGGAACATTGATGGCGCTCCAATGGCGCTCTTCATAGGCGCCATCCCCGCGGCGCCGAATGTCGTATTTTTGAATCCGCATGCGATCGGGCCGCCGCGATTTCAGGACCCGCAGGAGCGAGACGCGCAGATTTTCCACCGCATCGGCCGAGGATTCGTGCGGATTGTCCGGAAAGACCTCGAACAGGTGACGGGCGAGAATGGCGTCGCGCTCCGTCATCGTCGCGGCGCAATAGGCGTCGTTCGCCGCCACGATCGTGAAGCTCGGATCGAGGATCATGCAGGGCCCCGGCGTCTTCTCGAATACCGCGGCGTACTCGTATGCCGGCAGATGCAATTGCTCGCGCGCGCCGTCTTCGGATGAGCTCGTCATGGCATCCGCAGGACTTGGAAAACCCGACGGACTATTGGCTCAATCGCGCTATGCCACATCCCCCTCATTTTGGGGGGCACGAACGGACTAACCACTACCGCGAGTAGAAAAAGCGGCTTGCGCTTCGTGCGGCGCGTGCATCTGGCGTCATCGTCTCACTGCCAGTGATCGAGTTCGATCCACCAATCGCCCTCGAGGTTCTTTTGGAAGGATGCGATCGATACGCGCCTGTCGAGATAGCCGTTCAAATCCTTCGGCGGCGGTTCCTTGATCTCGATGACGCGATAGAGCGGCGGCCCGTAACGGTACTTCTTGTAAGCCGCATCGCGGCCGACTCCCGACGACCACATTTCGATCCAGAGCTGGCAGCCGCGGATGTACTTCACCCCGGTTGCGTGAAGCGCGGCGAGCGCGGCCCGGTAGTGCAATTCGTCGGCCAAAGCCATTTGCGGCTGCGCCCAGGGCGGATCGCGCATCACGGTCTGGTCGTATTTGAGCTTGCACAGATCGGCGCGCATCGCCTCGAAGACCGCGCGCTTGGCGGCGAACTCCGCGGCCATCGCCCTGTCGGTGGGCGGCGGCTTGCCGCAGCCGGCGAGCAACAGCGATACGGCCAGCATCGCCGCCGTCGAACCCCGCCTCATGCCGCCTCCCGGCCGGCAAGGACGCGAGCCGCGGCGCGCGCCGCAAACATGGCTTCCATTTGGCGATCCCGCATCACGCGCTCCCGTGGGCGCGAGCTTACAACAAAGCGGGAAAAAGCAACGGGCGAACCGCACGAGTCGCGGCGCCGAGCGCGAATCGAAAGGGCCGGAACACATCCGGCCCTTTCGCAATTCTCGCGCCGGATGGCAACGCCATCATTTGGGCCAGGACGCTTCCGGCGTGAAGGGACCCAGCATGCAGACTTCGTGACTGCGCAGCACGCGGATGGTCTGCATGTTGCCGCATACCTCGTCGTCATGGACGACATAGACGAAGCCGTCGAACCGCAATCCGGGGCAGCTCGAGCGCAGGGCGTTGCGCCAGACCTTGCCGTCTTTCATCTTGAACAGGATCGTCTTCGCGTCCAGCACCTTGGTCCGGTCGATTTGGCGGATCTGCAGGCAGACGCTGCCTTCGCTCGCCGCGGCGGGCGAAGCGATGGCGGCCGCAAGAAGAGCCGCCACAAATGCGATTGTCTTCATGTCCTCACTCTTAAGTTTCGGATGCCACTCCGCCGCCATTCTCGCTCAACCGCGTCGCCGCGCATAGGCGGAATTCAGCAGGAATTCTTGACTTACGCCGTCAATTCGACTCATGGTCCGCCCCTCTCTTCCGTATGGAGACTGGACCATGTCCACCGACGATTTCGCACCCGTGCACATCACCCTGCCCGACGGCACGACGCGGGAATTCCCAAAAGGGGTGACGGGCGCGCAGATCGCGGCCTCCATCGGACCCGGCCTTGCCAAAGCGGCGATGATCGTCGAGGTGAACGGCAAGCAATGGGACCTGTTCCGTCCGATCGAAGAGGACGCCAAGGTTCGCATCATCACCCGCAAGGACCCCGAGGCGCTGGAGTTGATCCGCCACGACGCGGCGCATGTCCTGGCCATGGCGGTGCAGGATCTCTATCCCGGCACCCAGGTGACCATCGGTCCGGCGATCGACGACGGATTCTATTACGACTTCGCGCGCGAGCAGCCCTTCACGCCGGACGACCTGCCGAAGATCGAAGCCAAGATGCACGAGATCGTGAAGGCGGCGCTGCCGACCGCGCGCGAGGTGTGGCCGCGCGACAAGGCGATCCGGCATTTCAAGGACATCGGCGAGACCTACAAGGCCGAGCTGATCGAGAGCATCCCGAGCCACGAGGACGTCTCGATCTACTATCACGGCAACTGGCACGACCTGTGCCGGGGGCCGCATTTCGCCACCACGGCGCCCGTGGGCGACGCGTTCAAGCTGACCAAGATCGCCGGCGCCTATTGGCGCGGCGACGCCAAGAACGCGCAGCTTCAGCGCATCTACGGCACCGCCTGGCGCGACCAGAAGGAACTCGACGCCTATCTCGAACGGCTGGCCGAACAGGAGAAGCGCGACCATCGCCGGATCGGGCGCGAGCTGGAGCTGTTCACCTTCTCGCCCGACGTCGGCGCCGGCCTGCCCCTTTGGATGCCCAACGGCATGGTGATCCGCCAGGAGCTGGAATTCCTCGCGGTCCAGGAAGAGCGGCGCGACGGCTACAAGCGCGTCTCGACGCCGGAGATCACCAAGGAGAATCTCTACATCCGTTCGCGGCACCTCGCCTATTACGGCGACGACATGTACTCGCCGATCGATATCGAGGGCGAGAACTATTACCTCAAGCCGATGAACTGCCCGCATCACCACATGATCTATCTGGCGACGCGGCATTCCTATCGCGAGCTCCCCTTGCGGCTGGCGGAGTACGGCCATTGCTATCGCTATGAGGCGTCCGGCGGATTGTCGGGGCTGATGCGCGTGCGCGGCTTCACCCAGAACGACGCGCACATCTATTGCCGCTTCGACCAGGCCAAGGACGAGTTCCTGAAGGTGATGCGCCTGCATGCCCGCTATTACGACCTGATGGGCATCAAGGACTATTACATGCGCTTCTCGCTGCCCGATCTCACCAAGAAGCACAATTTCGTCGATGAGCCCGAGAAGTGGCGCGCGTCGGGCGAGATCATCCGTGCCGCGATGAACGAGAGCGGCCTGCCCTATGTAGAGGCCGAGGGCGAAGCGGCGTTCTACGGCCCCAAGGTCGATTTCATGATCCGCTCCGTGATCGGGACCGAATACGCGATCTCGACCAACCAGCTCGATTTCATGGCGACCGAAACCTTCGGCCTCTCCTATATCGGCGAGGACGGACAGGAGCATCCGGTCTATGTGATCCACCGCGCGCCCCTGGGCAGCCATGAGCGCTTCACCGCCTTTCTGATCGAGCACTATGCCGGCAACTTCCCGACCTGGCTGGCGCCGATCCAGGCGCGGGTGATCCCGATCAGCGAGAAGGCGTTCGACTACGGCCATAAGGTCGTGGATGCGATCTTCCAGACCCCCGTGGTCAACGGCACGACCGGGCTTCGGGTCGATATCGACACCAGCAACGAGCGGATGCAGAAGAAGATCCGCGACGCCCAGCTCAAGAAGATCCCCTATATGCTGGTGGTCGGCGAACGCGAGGCGGCGGAGGGCAAGGTCGCCGTCCGCCTGCGCTCGGGCAAGGACCTGGGACCGATGCCGCTCGAAACCGTCATCGAGCGGTTGAAAAAGGAGGCGGAATCCCGTGTGGATGTGGCCGAATAGCCCTTGCGAAATGCCGGTCGGCTCCTATTCTTAAGGGGTCAATGCCGCCCGCGCCGCGGTCTAGAGGACGCACGCCCACGCTTCGCAGCAACCGGACATCGATTCGCGAGGCTTGAAGCACAAAAGTCCTCGCGAATTGCATCGCAGCGCGGGTTCAACACAGGAGAGAAAGTCATAGTACCCAGACGTTTCCAGCAGCCCGACAAGGTTCCAACCAAGGACGGGCCCCGCGTGAATGAGGAGATATTCTCGCGCACCATTCTTCTGATCGGCGACGACGGCCACAAATACGGCGAGATCGGAATCGACGAGGGCCGCGCCATCGCGGAAGAGAAAGGCTTCGACCTGGTCGAGGTATCGCCGGAGGCTAAGCCCCCCGTGGTCAAGCTGATGGACTACGGCAAATACAAATACGAACAGCAGAAGAAGGCCGCCGAGGCGCGCAAGAAGCAGAAGGTCATCGAGATCAAGGAGATCAAGATGCGCCCGACCATCGACGACCACGACTACGACACCAAGATGAAGCAGATGCACCGCTTCTTCGGCGAGGGCGACAAGGTCAAGGTGACGCTGCGCTTCCGCGGCCGCGAGATGGCGCACCAGAATCTCGGCATGGACCTGCTCAACCGCGTGCACAAGGACGTCGAGACGGTCGCCAAGATGGAGCAGTGGCCGAAGATGGAAGGCCGCCAGATGATGATGGTATTGGCTCCGCGCTAGGGGCCAATGCGCCCGCCGAGGCCGGGGTCGCGACCATGAGACGGAAAAGAACGATAAGGGCGCTGGCGGCTGCCGCCGCCCTTTTCTTTTGCGGCGCCGGCACGACCGGCCCGTGGGCGCAAGCTTCTCAGTAGGCGACGCGTTCCGCGGCCGGGATCGCGCTCACCCGGCGCACCGCCGAGGCGACGGCCTCGCGCCGCGCGAGCATCGCCTGCGGCACGCCGGAGATGGCCTTGTAGGCGACGCGCCCGTCCTGGACCAGCAGCGTCACTTCCGCGTGGCGCTCCGCGGCGTTGGCCGAGCCCAGCCCGAAGGTCGCGAGCATCCCGTCGCCACGGCCGCGCTGATCGCCCGGCTTGAAGACAAAGGCCGTGCAGCGGTCGCGCGCCTCAAGGCAATCCTGAAGCGCCCCGTCGAGGCGGTCGAACCGGCGCGAGTCGCTTGCAAAACGCTCCATCACGCCGAGATAGGACAGGATCTCGACATTCGCGGTCGTCGTGTCGAAACCCAGGAGGGAAAGTTGCGACGCCCGCGTCGCGCCCGGCTGGACCCGCGTATAAGCGCTGGCCAGATCCTGTATCGTGCGCAAATGATTGGCGGAGCTTTCGGACTGGCGGGGAAGCATGGTCAGGGCCCCGCAGCCGAGCAGACCCAGCGTCACCACCCCAATGACCACGGAAGCGGCATAGCGGACGGAGCCGCCGGCCTCACCATCACCCATAAATCCCCACGCCCAACATTTTATGGTTGCCCAATCCTAACCAGTTTCTTGTGGATAAGAAAAGCATCTGCGGGAGAAATGGTAAGTGCGGTTGATTACGGATCGGTGACCGCGGCGCAGCATTCCGCAACCAGCGGGATATCGACATTTCCGCCGCTCAGGACGATGGCAAATGTGCTGTTTTCCGTTTCGAATCTGGCTGCTAGCAGGGCCGCCAGCGCCGCCGCCCCGCCCGGCTCGGTGACGATTTTCAACCGCCGGCAGGAAAAACTGACCGCCCGGACGAGCTCGTCGTCCGTAACAGTACAGACCCTGGACACAAGATCTTTCGCAATCGCGAAGGGAATTCGACCCGGCGCCGGGGCCATCAGGGCGTCCGCGATGGAGAGGGCGCCGCCCGGCGCCGCGGTCCGCCCCCCGGCCGAGAGCGAGCGCCGCATGCCGTCGAACCGCTCCGGCTCGACCCCGATGATTTCGGTGGCGGGACTGGCGCCGGACAAGGCGAGCGCGATGCCGGTCAGCAGTCCGCCCCCGCCGCAGGGCGCGACGACGGCGTCGAACGCCACCCCCAGCGCTTCCGCGTCGGCCGCGATCTCCAGGCCGACCGTGCCCTGCCCCGCCACCACCATGGCGTTGTCGAAGGGCTGGATCAGGGTCGCGCCGGTGCGCTCGACGAAGTCGCGCGCGATGGCCTCGCGGTCGTCGGCGAGACGGTCGTAGAACACGATCGTGGCGCCGAGGCGCCGCGTGCCTTCGATCTTCGCGTCCGGCGCATCCCTGGGCATGATGATCGTCGCCGGCAGGCCGAACTGGGCCGCCGCCGCCGCCACGCCCTGGGCGTGGTTGCCGGACGAGAACGCCACCACGCCGGCGGCGCGCCGGTCGGCCGGGATCTGGAGCACGGTATTGGCCGCACCGCGGAACTTGAACGAGCCGGTTCGCTGCAGCGGCTCGGGCTTGATGAAGATGCGCCCGCCGGTCCGCGCATTGAGCTCGGCGTTTTCGAGCAGCGGGGTGCGGACGGCATAGGGCGCGATGCGCACGGCCGCGGCTTCGACATCGGCAAAGGTCGGAACGGAGACGGACATGGCGGACCCGGGACGGCTGCCCGGTCACTGTAGGTCAAAAGCCCGGCCGCGCTGCATGCGCGATATGCCGGTCGAGCCGCGCCCGGCACGCATATCGCCGCGGCGGAATGGTTTTGGGGTTGGCAGCCTTCGCGGGCGGGGACTATGGTCCGCCCGTGTCCGGCCGGGCGGGCGGGCGCAAGCCTGAAAAACCGATTCCATTGGCGCGACATGCTGACGATCTATCAGCAGCAGAACGGCGGCCTGAAAGGCGTTGGCCTTTCGGACGCGGATTCCATTCCGGAAGACACCGTGTGGATAGACCTGCTCAGCCCGACCAATGAGGAACGGCGCAAGGTCGGCACCCTGCTCGGCATCGACATGCCGACCCGCGCCGACATGGAAGAGATCGAGATTTCGAGCCGGCTGTACCAGGAGGACGGCGCCATCTTCCTGACCGCGATGATCCTGTCGAACTCCGATTCCGACAGCCCCGGCGCGGACGTGGTGAGCTTCGTGCTGAGCCATGACAAGCTCGTCACCCTGCGCTATATCGATCCGCAGCCCTTTCGGACCTTCGCCGCGCGCTGCGAGCGCGGCGCCGCGGTGCCGCAACGCGCCGAGATGGTGCTGATGTCCCTCCTGGACGTCATCATCGACCGCATGGCCGACGTGCTGGAGCGGGCCGGGACCGAGATCGAGGCGATCTCGCGGGAGATCTTCCAGCCCGACGAGGGCCATGTCCTGCAGTCCAAGGATTTCCAGAACGTGCTGCGCCGGCTCGGCCGCAAGCACGACCTGACGGGCAAGATGCGCGAGAGCCTGCTGTCGGTCAGCCGCGTGCTGTCCTTCCTCACCGCCGCGATGGAGGGCAAGGCGAACAAGGACGTGCGCAGCCACATCAAATCGCTGACGCGCGACGTGCAGTCGCTGCAGGACCACACCTCGTTCCTGGGCGGAAAGCTCAACTACCTGCTGGACGCGACGCTGGGCCTGATCAACATCGACCAGAACAACATCATCAAGATCATGTCGGTGGCCGCGATCGTGTTCCTGCCGCCCACCCTGTTCGCGTCCATCTGGGGGATGAATTTCCAGGCCATGCCGGAGCTGCACAACACGTTCGGCTATCCGTTCGCGCTGGTGATCATCGTCATATCGGGCATTCTGCCTTATGTATGGTTCAAGCGCCGCGGCTGGCTGTAGGCTGGCGCCATGCGGCATTCCTCCCGGGGCATCGCGCTCAAGCTCGGCGCGACCTTCGCCTTCTCCCTGCAATATGTGGCGCTGAAGCTGGCCGGGAACGTGCCGGTGGGCGAAGTGGTGTTCTTCCGCGCCTTCTTCGCGCTGGCGCCGCTGCTGGCGCTGTCGTTCTGCACGGTGGGGCCGCGCGGCCTCATCGAGACATCCAGGCCCTGGCTGCACCTGATCCGCGCGGCGATCGGCTCGTCGTCGATGTTCCTGGGCTTCGCGGCGCTCCAGCGCCTGCCGCTGGCCGACATCACCGCGTTCCAGTTCGTGCAGCCGATCTTCGCGGTGATCCTGGCGGCGCTGCTGCTCAAGGAGCAGGTCGGACCCCATCGCGGCCTGGCCGTCGTGGTGGCGTTCGCCGGCGTGCTGATGATGATCCAGCCGCATGGCGGGATGGGCGGATTGCTGGGGGGCGGGCTGTCGGTCGGCGCCGAACTCGCCCTGGCCGCGGCGCTGTGCTCGGCCTTCGTGGTGATCTTCATCCGCCAGATGAGCGCGACCGAGAAGAGCGAGACCATCGTGTTCTATTTCATGGCGTTCTGCGCGGCGCTGGGCGCGGTCACGATGATCTGGTGGCGGGTGCCGCTGGGCTTCTGGACGGCGACCTGGCTGATCCTGGGCGGCGTCAGCGGCGGCTTCGGCCAGATCATGATGACCTTCAGCTACCGCTATGCCGAACCGTCGCTGCTGGCGCCGTTCGACTACACCGCGATGATCTGGGCGGTCCTGTTCGGCTTTGCGGTCTTCGGCGAAGTGCCCGCCGCGAAGGTCCTTTTGGGCGCCGCCGTGGTGACGGTGTCGGGCGTGTTCATCGCGGTACGGGAGCACCGGCTCGGCCGCGAGCTGGCGAGCCGGGTGGAGGCGGTCTGAGGCGGCGCGCGACGAATTCAAGGCAAGCGGCGCAAACTGGGCATTCGCCGCCGCGCGTTTCGAGGCCAATACCGGTTCTCGATGACGGCTGAACATTGACCGAGGCCTACGGGAGGCGGAGATTCCGCAGGCTCAGGGATAGGGGACCGCCATGAACCGCCAAGGCATATCGCGCGCCGCATCGATCGCCGCCGTCATCGCGTTCTCCATCGGATCGTCGGCCTTCGCGTCGGATCCGGAATCGGCATGCCAGCCGACCAATTGCACACAGCAGTCGCCGGTCGATATCACCGGCGCCATCGCGGCGAAGCTGGAGCCGTTGGTCATCGATTATTCCGCCGGCGACTTCCTCGTCTACAATGACGGACACACCATCAAAGTCCTGCCGCCCAAGAACGCGATCATGACGTTGCGGATCGGCACGACCGTATACGCGCTGAAGCAATTTCACTTCCATCACGAGAGCGAGCACACGATCGACCGCGTCGCCAAGCCGATGGAAGTGCATTTCGTGAATGAGAACGCCGGCGGCGCCGCCGTGATCGGCGTGTTTCTGGACTCGTCCGGCAAAAATGCGGCCTTCAACGCGATCATGCGCGTGGCGCCGCAGCAGATCGGCCCGGAGCACGCCGTGCCGGTGCACATCGATCCCAACCGCTTGCTGCCGCCGCGGGACCACCGCCGGTACTGGACCTATATGGGTTCGCTGACGACGCCGCCGTTCGACGAGGTCGTGCGCTGGCTGGTCCTGCGCACGCCGGTGGCCGTCAGCGACGGGGATATCGAAAAGTTCAAGACCTTTTACGAAAACGACGCGCGGCCGGTGCGGCCGATCGAGCGGCGCTTCATACTGTCGAGCCCTTAAGCCGCGAGCGCGTCGAGTTCCGCGACGAAGCTTTCGCCGAAATAATAGGCGAGTTCCGCCCGCGCGCCGTCATAGACGCTGGGCCCCGCGCCGGCGCAGGCGAGGCTTTTGTCGTGAACCTCGCTGCTCGCCACCAGCACGCCGTATTCGAAGGTGGTGGGGAACAGCGTCGAGACGATCGGCTTGATCTGGTGATAGTCGATGCCCTTCTCCAGCGCATAGGCATGGATCAGGCAGCCGCGCCCGGCCGGGTTGCGGAAGACGCATTTGCCGCCGCGCTCGCGGGTGCGCAGATAGCGGCCGCCCGGGAACTCCGCATCCTCCAACACCGCGTCGGTGAACCATTCGGTGCGCGGCGCAGCGATGCGCGACGAGAAATCCTCGCCCAGCGCGGCGATGCGCATGGCGTTGCCCAGATCGATATCGACACCATAGGAACAGCACTGGTCGTCGCAGAAATTGCAGTCCATGCAGCGCGCGAAATAGCGCAGCGAAAAGATCGCGGTGTCCACCGAATGGATCACCGGCGCGCCCTGCACGCAGACATAATCGCGGGCGAGACGGACGACGGCCATCAGCGGCCGTTCGCCAGCGCGTTCTCGACCAGCCTGGCGACAAGCCGGTCATAGGACAGCCCGATCTGCTCGCCGGCCGCGGCGAAGCCCGCATCCGGCGCGATGCAGGGATTGGTGTTGATCTCCAGCACCAGCGGCTCGCCGTCCGGCGTGACGCGGAAATCGACGCGGACATAGCCGGTGAAATCGAACAGCTTCCAGGTGCGCAGGCAGGCGCTCCGGAGCTTGGCGGCCAGTTCGGGCTCGTTCGCCTCGGTGTCGAAGACGCGCACCATCTGGTCGTTGATGTCCAGGCTCTCGTCCCATTTGGCGGGATAGCCGACGATGCGCGGCTTGTCGGCCGGCCAGTCGTCGAAGCGCATCTCGGCCAGCGGCAGCACGATCGGCGTGCCGCCCGCGCCCTGCATCATGGAGATGTTGTATTCGCGTCCGTCGATGAACTCCTCGGCGAACCAGTCGCCGCCGTGCTTTTGCCGGCTATCCTCGGCGCGGCGCTTGACGGCTTCGGCGCCGGTCACGACGCAGCCATCGTCGAGCCCGACCGAGGCGTCCTCCAGCGTCGATTTGACGATGTAGGTGCGGTCCTGGAGGCCGGTCCAGTCCGGCGGCTCGTGCCAGTCGGCGGTGCCGATGCCGGCCTCGCGCAGCCGGCGCTTGGTCAGCGGCTTGTCGGTCGTCACCGCCATCGCGTCGTAATCGACGCCGGTGAACACCGCGCCGGCCTCCTGCAGCATCCTGGGCGCGATGGGGGCGAGGCGGCCGAGGCCATCGACGCCCTCGATCAGATTGAACACGACATAGGCGCGCTCGC
>DASWOE010000356.1:0-32712 GCA_036398875.1 Rhizomicrobium sp. | reverse complement strand
GCGCTTCTTCGCGGGCGATCCCGATGCCGGAAAGTTCATGAGCGGGTTCTTTCCGGTGATGATGTTCGGCCTGCCGGCCGCGTGCCTGGCGATGTATCACGCCGCCCTGCCGTCGCGGCGCAAGGCGGTCGGCGGATTGCTGCTGTCGATGGCGCTGACGGCGTTCCTGACCGGCGTGACCGAGCCGATCGAGTTCAGCTTCATGTTCCTGGCGCCGCTCCTCTATGCGATCCATGCGGTTCTGACCGGACTGGCGATGGTCGCGATGAACCTGCTGGGCGCGCGGCTCGGCTTCGGGTTTTCGGCCGGCCTGTTCGACTATGTGATCAATTTCGGCAAGGCGACCCGGCCGTGGCTCCTGCTTCCGGTCGGCATCGTCTATGCCGGCCTCTATTACGGGATCTTCCGGCTGGCGATCCGCGCCTTCGACCTGAAGACGCCCGGCCGCGAGGCCGAAGGCGATGTCCCGGCCGGCCCCGCACCGGACGCAAGCAGCCGCGGCGTGGCATTCGTCCTGGCCTTGGGCGGCGCGGCCAACCTGGTCACGGTCGATGCCTGCACCACCCGCTTGCGCCTCGTGCTCGCGAACGGGCAGGCGGTGGACGAGAAATCCTTGAAGGCGCTGGGCGCGCGCGGTCTCGTGCGGCCTTCGGCGAATGCGCTGCAGGTGGTGCTCGGCCCGATCGCCGACCAGGTGGCGGGAGAAATCCGCGGCGCGGTGCCGAAGATGCCGGATTCGCAGCCCGCGGCTCCCGAATCGCCGGGCGCGTCGCATGTGCAATCGGTCGCTTCGACCGCGCCGCCGGCGACCGACACGCAGGCGCTGCTGAGCGCGCTGGGCGGTCCGGCGAATGTGTTGAAGGTGGAGACCTGCTCCAGCAGGTTGCGCATCCGCGTGGCGGCGGGCGCTGCGATCGACGAAACCCGCCTACGGGCGCTGGGCCTGCGCGGCTTCGCCAGACCCAAGGACGACAGCCTGCATCTCGTCATCGGACCCTCTGCCGGGGCGGTCGCGGCCGAACTCGTCCGGGCGCTGGATAGATAATCCGTAGACTGATTATTCGAGAGCGTCGCGCAGGGGCTGCAGCCGGTGCGCATAGCGCCGCCACCGCCCGATCGAACTCGTGAACAGGGGCTGGCGCACCTGGGCCTGGCTCAAGGTGCGGACCGGCCGCCCGGCCTCGTGGAACCGCAGACAGGCCGGATCCCAGTCCAGGCCGCAGAACGCCACGATGCGCCGGGCCTGCGCCTCGAAGTCGCCGACCAGATTCTCATATTGCATCTCCAGCATCGCGCCGTTCGGCAGCACGGCGCGCCAGTGCGCCATCATGGCCGCGTACATCTTGTGATAACGGCCGAGTTCGCCCAGGTCGTAGGTGTAGTTCAACCCGCCGGGAAAAAGCTTCGTATAGCAGGAGAAGCAGGTGTCCATCGGATCGCGGCAGACATGGAGGATGCGCGCCTGGGGCAGCGCAAGATGGATCAATCCCAGATGCCGGAAATTCGCCGGCAGCTTATCGACGATGCGCCGGGCGCCCGGCGCCAAAGCCTTCAGGCGATCGCAATAGCGCTCTGCGAATGCACGCAGCGCGTCGGCCGAGAGAGAGGCCATGCCGGACGGGTAATCGCGCCCGGCGAGGCCTTCGGCGATCTGATCGCCGATGTGGAGGAGTTCGCCGGCGCCGAAGACCTGCGGATGCGCCGCCAGCATCTGTTCGACCAGCGTGGTTCCGGAACGCGGCATGCCGACGATGAACACCGGCAGGTCAGACGGATGTCCGGCGGCGCCCTTTGCCGCCATGATTGCGGGCGTGAAGCTCCGCGTGAGTTCGCGAAAATGGCCGGCGACGGCGGCTTCGTCATAGGCGACGAGGCGCCGCCTGCCCGTGTTGGCCTTCTGCAGATGGTCGAACGCGGCGTCGAAACGGTTCAGATCGTCGTAGGCCTTTGCCAGCGCGAAATGCAGTTCCGCGCGCTGATCGGCGGCCAGGTTGTCCTCGTCCGCCGCCAGCGCTTCGAGGGCCGCCAGCCGCGAATCGTGTTCCTCGAACCGCTCGATGTCCGCGAGGGCGCGATGATAGGCGGCCTGGCGCGGTGCGCGTGCCACCGCGCGGTCGAAGGCGCGCCGCGCTGCGGCCCGCTCTCCCGACTGCGCGTGGAGCATGCCCAGCCCGAAATGGCCGCCGGCGTGACCGGGGTCGAGGGCCAGAACCTTCTCGAAGGCCGCGCGCGCTTCGCGATGGCGTCCAAGGACGCTCAGCGCCTCCGCGCAGCCCATCAAGATCGCCGTGTCGCCGGGCCGGCCGGCCAGCGCGCTCTCGAAGCAGCCCAGCGCCTCGTCATAGCGTCCGAGCGCCAGACACGACCTGCCTAGATCGCAGCGGATCGCGGCGTCGCGCGGCGCCGCCGCCGCGGCCTGGCGCAGCACCTCGGCCGCCTCGACATGTCGATGCAGGCGCGACCAGACCAGGCCCAGCCCGTGCAGCACGCCGGGATGATGGGGATGGGATTGGCGCACCGCCAGATAGTGCTTTTCGGCATCGGCGAGCCGGCCTTGCCGATGCAGGGCGACGGCCGTCTCGTATCGTTGCCGGGCGGCGCGCTCTGTCTCGACTTCGCCCATGAAATCCGCCGTTTTGGTGCGCCGAACCGCCCGCCCGCCATTCTAGAAGGTCGAACAGGATTCGTCACGGACGGTCCCGCGCAAGCAACGACCGTCAGGCCGCGGCCTCGACCGGCACGACATCGACACCCACCTCGACGACGTGATCGCCGCCGCCCGTGACGATGCCGTTGATCGGCGCGACGTCGTTGTAGTCGCGGCCCCAGGCCAAGATCACATGGCCTTCGCCGGCACGCATGTCATTGGTGGGGTCCAGATCGACCCAGCCGAAGGGCGGCGCCCACACCGAGAACCAGGCATGGCTCGCATCGGCGCCCAGCAGACGCTTCTGGCCGGGCGGCGGCTGGGTCAGCAGGTATCCGCTGACATAGCGGGCCGCCAGACCCAGCGCGCGCAGGCTGGCGATTCCGACATGCGCCAGATCCTGGCAGACGCCGGAACGGGTCTGGAAGACGCGCTCGACCGGCGTCGTCGCATCGGTCACCGTCGTGTCGTATTGGAAATCCTCGTGTATGCGGTGCATGAGGTCGAGCGCGCCGGCCAGCACCGGCCGCGCACGCGGAAAACTCGCGGCGGCATACACCGCGATCTCGGAACGCACTCCCGTCAGCGGCGAGTCGAAGAGAAACTGGATGGCCTCGCGCGCCGCATTGTCCTGCGTATGTCCCAGATTCGTGCGGACCTGCTCCCAGGGCAGGCTGCCGGCGGCGTCGAGCGGCCCGGCGGCCGCGACGACGACCCGGCTTTGCGATACGACTTCGAGCACGGTGTGCGCGGTATCGACGGCGAACCACTCGGTCTTGTTGCCGAAGAAATCGTCCATCGCGTAGCGCCGCGCCGGCGGCAGCGAGATCGTCAATTCGCTGCCGACCACCCGCTGTGCCGCGGTCTCCCGCGGCGTCAGATGGGCCAGGTGGCAGGAATAGGACACGCTCTGCAGGTAGCGATAGGTCGTGCGATGGCGGACCTCGTATTCCATCACACCGCCTCGCGCGAGCGCGCCGCGCCGGTGCGCCGGCTTGTCGCGTGCTGGAAATAGGCCTCGCTGATCGCGTTGGTGAGCTGCACCATCGCGGCTTCGGCCTGATCCGAGAACTTCGCCAGCGTCGCCCGCTTTCCCGTGTCGTCCGCTTCGGCCAGTCCGGGCGAATTGACGCCGGCGACGGCCAGGCGCAGCGCCGCGGCGATGGCGTTCGCGCTCTCATGCCGCTGGGTCGGCGTGATCCGCGGAAGCTGGTTCAGATTGCGCTCGATCGCCGCAAGCTGGAACGCCAGGCTGCGCGGGTTGCTGTCGTCGAGCAGCAGCAGATCGACGAAGGGCGGGATGTCGAACAGGTTCAGATAGCGCGAGCGGTAGGTCATGGCGCTGTCGGCGATCTCGAGCACCGCGCGCATGCGCTGGGTCTCCGCCTCCGTCGCTTCGCCGGCCGCAAGCCTTACCAGCCAGGCCAGGTCGCCGGCGCGCTCGATGCGGCGGCCGAGATCGACGAACAGCCAGTTCGGGCCGCGCGTCATGTTCTCGGCGCAGAGGCCGGAGAAGGCGGCGGACCGGCGCACCAGCTGGTCGAGATAGGTCTGGGCCGCCGCGGCGTCGAACGCCTGGTCGGCCTGCGCGGCCTCGCTTTCGGTCAGGAGGCGGATGGTGCGCCAGGTGTCGAGCGACAGCCGGTCGCGCGCCGACCATGCGGTCTGCCGGACGCGGGCGAGCAGGCGCGGCAGCCCGGCCGGCGCGTTGCGATCGTAGAGCAGCGTGTGCAATTCGACGAGCAGCTTTTCGTCGTCGCCGGACGCGGCACTGCGAACGGCCGCGGCATTCGCCGGCGAGGCGCGAAACAGGAAGCGACCGGCGATGTCCGCCGCGACCGCGGCATCCTCGCCCAGCCGCGCGGTCACGGCGCGCAGCACGCGCACCGCGCCTTCGGCGCGCTCGGTGTAGCGTCCCAGCCAGAACAGATTGTCCATCGCGCGGCTCGGCGGCGCTTCGCCGATGCGGCGGATTTCGACCGCGCGGGCGGTGCCCTTGAGCAGGCTGAACGTATCGGCGGGCCCCTGGCCGCAGACCCAGACATCCTTGCTCGCGGCGCCGGACTGGATGGAGAGCGACCTTGCATGATCGTCCTGGGCGACGCGGACGAGCCCACCCGGCATCGCGATGTAGCCCTGCGGCGTCCAGGCGGCGAAGACCCGCAAATTCACGGGCTTGGTGCCGAACTTTCCGTGCTCGAAGACCGGCGCGAGACCGAGCGGCACGGCATCCTGGGTCACGACCGTGGCGCCGCGGCGCTTGATGCGGTCCTTGAGCATGTCGATGTCGCTCAGCGAAAGTTCCGCGCCGAGCCGGGCGCTCGACTGCCGCGAGAACAGCGGCCTTGCGTCGAAAGCGTCGCGCACCACGACGCGGTCGAGCCGCGCCAGCGCTTCCTTGCGCCCCCATTCGGTGCCGCACCACACCGTCGGGATGTCGGGCATTTTGAGGTCTTCGCCCAGCAGCGCGCGCGCCAGGCCGGGCAGATAGGCGTCCATCGCGGGCGATTCCATGACGCCACCGCCCAGCGCATTGGCGAGCACCACGCTTCCCGCGCGCGCGGCGTCGGCCAGCCCCGGAATGCCGATGGCGGAATCGCCGCGGAATTCCAGCGGGTCGCAATAGTCGGAATCGATGCGCCGGAAGATCGCCGCGACGCGGTCGAGTCCCATCAGCGTCTTCAGGAACACATGTCCGTCGCGCACCTGCAGGTCGTCGCCCTCGACCAGGGTGAGGCCCAGATAGTGCGCGAGATAGGCATGCTCGAAATAGGCTTCGTTGTGCGGTCCCGGCGTCAGGAGGACGGCGCGGCCCCGGCGGTTCTGGGTCAGCGCGAGGGCATGCTCGCGAAAGGCACCGAAAAACGCGGCGAGGCGCCGAATATGCATCTCGCCGAAGAGATCCTGCAGGGTCTGACCGACGACGATGCGGTTTTCCAGCGCGTAGCCGATGCCGCTCGGTGCGTCGGCGCGGCTCGCAAGCACGCGCCAGGACCCGTCGGGCATGCGCGCCAGGTCGGCGGAATAAAGATGCACATGCACGTCGCGCGGCGGCTTCACGCCGACCAGGGGGCGCAGGAATTGCGGATGGCCGAGCACCAGATGCGGCGGCAGATGCCCGGCCGCCATCATCGTCTGCGGACCGTAGATGTCCTGCAGCACCAGATTGTTGAGATGCGCGCGCTGCACCACCGCGGCCTCGATCGCGCGCCATTCCGCCGCCTCGATGACGAACGGCACGATGTCGAGCTGCCACAGGCGCGCCTGGCCCTCGGCATCGTCATAGACGTTGTACGTCACGCCGTTGTCGCGGATCGTGGCCTGCGCGGCCGCGCCGCGGCGGGCAAAATCCTCGGGCGCCATGGCGGTCAGCGCTTCGGCGAGCGGCTTCCAGGCCGGCCGCACCGCGCCGTCCGCGTCGCGCAGTTCGTCATAGCGCGGCGAACGCGCCGCTTCCGACGAAATTGCGACGTCGATCTGGCTCATCGACGGTGCGATGCCCGGCGAAGATCGAGGGTGTGCGGAAAGTCCGGATTCGGGTCTTCGGGGGGCGGCTCGAAGATGCCGCCGGTGAATCCGAACGGCTCGAAGCGCGCCAGGCGGCGCCCTTCCGCTTCATAGCCGTTGACGGGAAACGTCACGTAATTGCGGCCTCCGGGATGGGCGACATGATAGGTGCAGCCGCCCAGCGAACGCTTGCGCCAGCCGTCCCACACTTCGCAAACGAGCGGCGCGTGACTGGGAATCGTCGGATGCAGCGTACTCACGGGCTGCCAGGCGCGGAAGCGCACGCCGCCGACCGATTCGTCGAGCGAGACGGGCTTCAGGGGCACCGCGCGCCCGTTGACGAGAATCCTATGACGCCCCGCGACCAGGCCCTTCACTTTCACTTCCAATCGTTCGACGGAGCTATCGACGAAACGCACCGTGCCGCCGACTGTTCCTTCTTCGCCCATGACGTTCCAGGGTTCGAGCGCCTGGCGCAGTTCCAGGCCGACGCCGCCATACTGGACCTTGCCCGCGAGCGGAAAGCGGAACGCCCAATGCGGCCGGAACCATTCCGCGTCGAAGGCGAAGCCGCCGGCATTCAGATCGGCGATCACGTCCGCGAAGTCGGCCCACACGAAATGCGGCAGCATGAAGCTGTCGTGCAGCGCCGTGCCCCAGCGCGCCAGCCTGGTCTGGTAGGGCGCTTGCCAGAAGCGCGCGACGAGGGCGCGCAGCAGCAGTCCCTGCGCCAGGCTCATCTCCGGATGCGGCGGCATCTCGAAGCCGCGGAATTCGACGAGACCCAGGCGCCCCGTCGGCCCGTCCGGCGAGTAGAGCTTGTCGATGCAGATCTCGGTGCGATGGGTGTTGCCCGTCACGTCGATCAGAAGATTGCGGAAGATGCGATCGACCAGCCAGGGCGGGATGTATCCCGCATGTGGATCGGGCACCTGCGCGAACGCGATCTCCATCTCGTAGAGCGTGTCCAGCCGCGCTTCGTCGATGCGGGGCGCCTGGCTGGTCGGCCCGATGAACATGCCGGAGAACAGGTAGGACAGCGACGGATGGTTCTGCCAAAAGGCGATGAGGCTGCGCAGCAGATCGGGCCGCCGCAGGAACGGGCTGTCGGCCGGCGTCGCGGCGCCGAGCACGATGTGATTGCCGCCGCCGGTGCCGGTGTGGCGGCCGTCGAGCATGAATTTCTCGGTGCCCAGCCGGGTCAGCCGCGCTTCCTCGTAGAGCGCCTCGGTGATCGCGACCTGGTCGTCCCAGGATTTCGCGGGATGGATGTTCACCTCGATCACGCCGGGATCGGGCGTCACCTTGATGACGTTGATGCGCGGATCGAAGGGCGGCCCATAGCCTTCGACATGGATCGCCGCGCCGATCTCGGCGGCCGCGTCCTCCACCGCCGACAGCAGGTCGAGATAGTCCGCGGCGCTCTCGGTCGGCGGCATGAACACGCTGAGCCGGCCGTCCCGCGGCTCCACCGTCAGCGCCGTGCGGACGCTGGCGCCCTCGATCGGCGGGGCCTGTTCGATGCGCGCGCGCCGCGCCTCCCACACCGGGTCGCGCAGGCCGCCGGAGAGATAGGGCTGGCGATAGTCGTCGCGCTCGGGCAGGGGCGGCAATTTCTCGAACGGATCGGGCGGCGGAACGAAGGGCCGCGCCGCCGCCGGCAGCCAGGGCAGCGCTTCGAGCGGCAGGCGATAGCCCACGGGCGAATCGCCCGGCACGAGCTGAAGCCTGCCCGCGCGCGTCGCCCAACGCTCGGATCGCCAGCGCCGCTTGTCCGGCGCGTTCCAGCGCTGCACCGGCAGCACGAATCCCGTCGGCTTGTTCAGCCCGCGCTCGAACACGCGCGCCAGGCGGGCGCGGACCTCCGGATCGTCGAGCTTGGAATCCAGCGGATCCACATTGACCGGCAGCAGCCGCTCCTTGCCGATGTAATGCCAGGGATCCTCATAGGCTTCCATCGCGTTGCCGGGATGGATGTCGAGGCGCCGCGCAATTCCGGTCGCGAGGTTGCGCGCATCCGCGACGGTCGGCTTGTAATCCTCGCCTTCGCGCGCGATGCGTTCGACGTCGCGCCATAGGGGCAGGCCGTCGCCGCGCCAGTAGAGCGCGAACGCCCAGCGCGGCAGGCTCTCGCCCGGATACCATTTGCCCTGGCCGTAATGGAGGAAGCCGCCCGGCGCGAAGCGGTCGCGCAGGCGGCGGATCAGCGTATCGGCCAGCGCGCGCTTGTCGGGCCCGACCGCGGCCGTGGTCCATTCCGCGCCGTCCATGTCGTCGATCGAGACGAAGGTCGGCTCGCCGCCCATGGTGAGGCGCACATCACCTTCCTTCAGACGCGCATCGATGCGGTCGCCGAGCTTGTCGATCGCGCGCCATTGCTCGTCCGTGTAGGGCTTGGTCACGCGCGGCGGCTCGACGACGCGCCGGATCGACATCTCGAATTCGAAGCTGACTTCGCAATCCTCGAGCGCGCCGCTGATCGGCGCGGCATGGGTCGGATTGGCGGCGCAGGCGAGCGGGATATGGCCCTCGCCGGCGAACAGGCCGGAGGTCGGATCGAGCCCGACCCAGCCGGCCCCCGGCAGATAGACCTCGCACCAGGCATGCAGGTCGGTGAAGTCCTGTTCCGCGCCGGACGGGCCGTCGAGCGATTTCTGGTCCGCCTTCAATTGAATGAGATAGCCGGAGGCGAAACGCGCCGCGATGCCCAGATGCCGCAGAAGCTGCACCAGCAGCCAAGCGGAGTCGCGGCACGAACCGGCGCGGGTCTCCAAAGTACGGTCCGGCGTCTGGATGCCGGGCTCCATGCGGATCAGATAGCTGATGTCGCGCTGCAGCTGGGCGTTCAGGTCGAACAGGAACCCGGTCGTGGGCTTTTCGATGCGCGGGACCGCGGCAAGGTAAGCTGCGAAGCGCGGGCCGACCTCCGCCTTCTGGAAGAAGGGCTTGAGGTCTTCCAGGACTTCCGGCGCATACGCGAAGGGAAAGACTTCGGCCTCCGGCTCCAGGAAGAAGTCGAACGGGTTGATGACGTTCAGCTCCGCCGTCAGATCGACCGTGACCGTCAGGTGGTCGGTCTTTTCCGGCACGACGATCCGCGCCAGCCAGTTGGACTGGGGGTCCTGCTGCCAGTTGAGGAAGTGCTGCTCGGGGCCGATCTTCAGGCTGTAGGCCAGGATCGGCGTGCGGCAATGCGGGGCGGGGCGCAGGCGGACGAGCTGCGGGCCGAGGGTGATCGGCTTGTCGTAGCGGTAGCGGGTGGAATGGGAGAGGGCGACCTGGATGCTCATGGCCGCACCTTGCCGCAACTGCGAAATGGCCGCCACTCATTCCTGACGGCCGCGTCAACGGGCGGCGGAACGGGCTTCCGCCGTGATCGTCGGGGGGAAAAGGCCGCCAGGCGATCCTCCGGCCCTCGCCGACGGCTAGCGACCGACGGCCTGCGCGAGCGCGTAGGTGCGTTCGGGCGGAAAGACCGCGATGACGGTCGTGCCGACGCCGATCACGCTCCTCACTTCCAGCTTTCCGCCGTGCAGTTTCATGAGCCCTTCCGCGAGAGGAAGGCCGAGCCCCGTGCCTTCGTATTTTCGGGCCAGGGACGAGTCGATCTGGCGGAAGGGTTGAAGCGCCGCGACGATCTGCTCCTGCGTCATGCCGATACCGGTATCGGCGACCGTGATCGCCAGCGAACCATTGCCGCCGATCGACACCTCGACCGATACGCGTCCCGGGCCCGGCGTGAACTTGACCGCGTTGGACAGAAGATTGATCAGGACCTGCCGCACCCGGGTTTCGTCGGCGCAAAGCGCGGAAACATTTGCCGCGATCTGGTAGCCGAGCGCGATGCCTTTGGCTTCCGCCTGCTGGCGCACGACGGTAATGCCGTTCTCGACCATTTTGGGAACGTCGATGGCGGTGTCGCGCAGGACGAACTCGCCCGAACTGATCTTCGCCATGTCGAGCACTTCGTTGATGATCGCAAGCAGATGGCGGCCCGATGTGTTGATGTCCATGGCATAGTCTTTATAGGCCGGCGTCCCGATGGGGCCCAGAATTTGCGTGCCGATGATCTCGGAAAACCCCAATATGGCGTTCAGCGGCGTGCGCAATTCGTGGCTCATTCCGGCCAGGAAGGCGCTCTTGGCCGTGTTGGCCGCTTCCGCGGCATTCTTGGCGAGGACGAGTTGGAGGTTGCTGCTCTCCAATTCCGCGTTGGTGCTGATCAGTTCGGCGCGCGCGCTCTGCAAGCCTTCGCGGGCGGCGTTCAGGCCTTGCGCGGCATCGGCGATTTCGCGTTGCAGGACGTTGAAACTCTCCGCCATCTGGCCGACTTCGTCGCGCGAATTGACCATGACGGGCACGAAATCGCCCCGAACATAGGCGCCGCTGAGATTTCCTCTCCCGAGCGATTGCATCGCGCGCGCGAAGTCGGCGAGCGTTCCATGCACCAGGCGGTCGGCGGCCTGCGCCACCTCGACCGCGGAATGGGCGATCATTCCGGGCAGCAGCAGGCCGACGGCGATGGTCAGGATCGCGACGGCGACGAAGATGTCCTCCAGCCCCGCCTTCAAGGCGAGTTCGCCCGGCACGACATTATCGACGGCCATGAGATAGCCCGCGCCGTCCATGGTCAGCACCAGGAGCATCGCGCCGGTCAATTTCAGGTGCAGCGTGCGCGCCATTCCGGGCAAGCCCTGGCGGCGGCGATCGGTGAACTTTCGCCAGGCATAGAGCGCCGCGCCGGAATAGGCGAAGGCCAGGCCCACCAACACCGTCGGCAAGCCGAATTGCTGGAATCCGAGGACGGCGGACAGCCCCCATATCGCCGCCGCGAGCAGGCCGAACCCGATCGCTCCCTTCGGCGCGCGGTAGGGCCGCGCGAGTTCGGGCCGGTCGCGCCGCAGCAACCACACCGCCACGCACGGCAGGCATATCGCGATCAGATAGGTGAAATTCGCCGACGCAATCAGCCAAACCGGATCGCCGAGCAGCAGGAAGAGGATGGCCATCGCCGCCGTCAGCAGCGTGGCGATCCAGGGCGTATCATTGGGCGCGCGTCGCCCGAGAAACTCGGGGACCAGACCATCCTCGGCAAGCTGCGCCAGCGTTCGCGCGGCGCCCGCCAGCGGCTGCACCGTTCCGTGAAACATCGTGAACATCATGAACCAGATCGCCGCGGCTTTTCCCGCGCTGCCGAAAAGCGGCGCGAAGGTCGGCCCCAGCACGCCTGCCAATTCGCCGCTCAACTGGACCGGACCGAGCGTGCCGAGCCATACGACCGGCAACACCACGAAATAGAGGAAAGCCATGAGCGCGCTGGCGAGCATCGCGCGCGGCACGGCGCGCGCCGGATCGATGGTCTCTCCGACATGGCAGGTCGCGGCCTCGAAGGCGGGAGCGGCGAAACCGATCAGATAGAGACCCGCCATCAAACTGGTGAGCGAGCCGAACCAGCCGGCAAAGGGCGTCGTCAGATGGAAATCCGTGGCCTGATGCCAATCGACATTGCCGGCAATGACGGGAAGCAGCCCGGACAGAAATGCAAGCAGCGACGATGCCGTCGCGATCGGGATGACGAGCCTCGCGACCGATTTGATGCCGCACAGATTGATGCCGGCGAAGAACAGCACCAAGCCGGTGGCCATGAGCGAAACAGGCACGCCTGGCAGGTACCATTGATGGATCGCCGAAGCGGAGAGAATGGCGGTCAGGCCGCAGGTCGGCACCCAGCCCCACCAATAGCCGACGCCCGCCAGATTGGCGAGAATGGGGCTATAGCGTCCGAACGCCTCCGAACACGCCGCCGCGATTCCGCCCACGCGGTTGGGATAGAGCAGCACGAGTTCGGTCCAGCCCGGCGCGGCTGCGAAACTGAGCAGAAGTCCGAAAATGAGCAGCGGTATCGCGGCGCTGCCCTGGCCGGGTATGTCGCCTTGACCGATCAGGAGCGCCGCCAGAAGAAACAGGCTTTGATTGCTGCCGCCCATCGCCAGAGAGGCCGTGCCCAGCCAACCCAGGGTGCGCGGATGCGCGCGAGACGGATTCGCGGCTCCCGAGGCGTCAGACGGCGGTATTTCGGAAATCCGTTCCGGCGGTGCGCCGGCAACGATCATAGGCATTCGGATGCGAGGCGACACCGACACAGTGCTCCTATCAGACACCCCCCTTTGCCATAGGCACACCAATGCGTTTCGTTCGCGTTAAAGGCCGGGACAGCGTAAATGAGCCGTTAAGCGCCGCCGGTCCGGGAGCAGCCGGGGCCGGGCCTTTTCCTTCGAACGCGCTCGCCCGACGGCATGCGGGAAGAGATCACGGACGCTGCCGCTGGGCGACCTTGTCGATGAGTTCGTCCAGTCGCGACAGGAACAGTTTCAGCACCGCCGATCGATTGGCCTTGCTGTAGCCGGCCACGAGGTCGATGAAGGCGCCTTCGCCGGCGAGCGGCCGGCTGACCACCGACCATGGAAGGAAATTCTTCGCATAGGCGGGAAGCAGGGTCACGCCGCGCGTCGAGGCGACAAGCGACATCGCCATCCCGAGATTGTCGATCCGGTGCGTGGTCCTCAATTCGACACCGGAGCGCTTGACGTAGTCGTCGATCACGGCCTGAAAGGCGGGCGCCGTTTTGGACATGCCGATGAACGGCTCTTCGGCGAGATCCTGGATCGCAATGCAGGGCCGGGCCGCCAGCCGGTGATCGCTGGGCAGGACCGCGACCAGGGGCTCGCGCGTCACCAGCCTGTATTCGAGCTCGGCGCCATGCTCGCGCCGCATGAAGGCGAGGTCGAGCCTGCCGCGCATCAACCCGTCGGCCAGGTCGGGTGAATACTGGCTGCTGATCGTGACGTCGATGTTGGGAAGCTCGTCGCCCAGCATGCCCATCGCGTCGGGCAGCCAGTCCATTTCCTGCCCGGTGAGAAAGCCCAGGGCGAAGGAGGCTCTGGCCGGCTGCGCCGCCCGGCGGGCGGCGGTGCCGGCGGCTTCGACTTGCGTCAACGCCAGGCGGGCATGATCGAGGAAGGCGCGTCCGGCGGGCGTAAGTTCGATCCCCTTGACGCTGCGGGTCATGAGCTGGGCCCCCACCTCCCGTTCCAGATCCCGGATCTGGCGGCTGAGGGAAGGCTGGGCCGTGTGGAGGCGCTTTTCCGCGGCCGTGGTCAGACTTCCTTCTTCCGCGACGGCCACGAAAAACCTTAAATGTCTGAGCTCCACGGGCCTCTCCCATGCCTGACAGGTATGATCGGGAGCCTACAAAGTCTTTTTCGAAAGCGCCACGGCCCCCTATTTGTCGTCCTGCGGGGCGCGGCAGCCGCCGGGTCCCAAACAGGCAGGAGCCAACATGAACACTCTCTTTGGAAAGACCGCCCTGGTCACGGGCGCCTCCCGCGGCATGGGCCGCGCCGCCGCACTCGAACTGGCCAAGGCGGGGGCGCAGGTGCTGGTCCATTACAGCAGCGGTGCGAAGGACGCGGAGGCCGTGGTGGCTGAGATTCGCGGGCTCGGTGCCCGCGCCGATGCCGTTCAGGCCGACCTGTCCAAGCCGGACGGCGCGCACAAACTGGCGAAGCAGGTTCGCGACATCGTCGGCGGGCGTCTCGACATTCTGGTCGCCAATGCCGGCGTCTCGAAAAGCACGACCGTCGAAGAGACCACGGTTGCGGATTTCGACCTGCTTTTCGCGGTCAATGTCCGTGCGCCGTTCTTCCTGGTCCAGCAGCTTCTGCCGGTTCTCGGCAATGGCAGCAGCGTCGTCCTCCTGTCGTCGCTGGCGGCGCATGCTTCGGTCGGCACGCTGGCCGCCTATGCGGCAACCAAGGGTGCCGTCGATACCTTGGTGAAGCATTTCGCGGCGGCGCTCGGGAGCCGCGGCATCCGCGTCAACGCCGTCGCTCCGGGCGTGATCAACACCGACATGTCGAGCTTCGCGCGGACCGACGAAGGGCGCGCCTTCACGCTCGGCATGCAGGCCCTGCAGCGGATCGGCGAAGCGGATGACGTCGGACCGGTGGTGGCTTTCCTCGCCTCCGATGCCGCGCGCTGGATCACCGGCGACACGGTGCGCGTCGATGGGGGATCCAAACTCTGATTGCGGATCGACAATTCGCTGGAGCGCAACGCGGCTCTGTATGGTAGGCTTTTGCAGCTGCCGCCATGGGCCGCGTCGTCCTGCACTTTGGAAGTTTCGCCGTCATGAAGCACATTCATCACTTTATATCGGGCGCGCACGCGACAGGCATCTCCGGTCGTTTTGGCGAGATCTACGATCCTTCGACGGGCGAGGTTCAGGCCCGGGTTGCGCTGGCGGACAAGGCCGAGATGGCGCGGGCGGTTGCGGCCGCGGCCAAGGCGTTTCCGGCCTGGTCGGCGGTCAATCCGCAGCGCCGCGCCCGGGTGATGTTCGCCTTCAAGGCGCTGGTCGAGAAGAACATGGACGAGCTGGCGCGCCTGCTGTCGAGCGAGCACGGCAAGGTGGTCGCCGATTCCAGGGGCGACATCCAGCGCGGGCTGGAGGTGATCGAGTTCGCCTGCGGCATCCCGCATCTGCTGAAGGGCGAGTACACCGAAGGCGCGGGACCCGCCATCGACATCTATTCGATGCGCCAGCCGCTGGGCGTGGTCGCGGGCATCACGCCGTTCAACTTCCCGGCGATGATCCCGATGTGGATGTTCGGCGTCGCCATCGCCTGCGGCAATTGCTTCATCGTCAAGCCCAGCGAGAAGGATCCCAGCGTTCCGATGCGGCTGGCGGAGCTTTTCCTGGAGGCCGGCGGTCCGCCGGGCGTGCTGCAGGTCGTGAACGGCGACAAGGAGGCGGTGGACGCGATCCTGGACGATCCCGCCATCCAGGCGGTGAGCTTCGTCGGCTCGTCGGCGATCGCGCATTACGTCTATTCGCGCGGCACGGCGAACGGCAAGCGGGTGCAGGCGATGGGCGGCGCCAAGAACCACGCCATCATCATGCCGGACGCCGATCTCGACCAGGTGACCAACGAGCTGATCGGCGCGGGTTACGGCTCGGCCGGCGAGCGCTGCATGGCGATCAGCGTCGCGGTGCCGGTGGGCGAGAAGACGGCGGAGGCGCTCATTGCGAAGCTGAAGCCGCGGGTGGAGAGCCTGCGCGTCGGGATCCCGACCGATCCCGAGGCCGATTACGGCCCGCTGGTGACGGCGGCGCATCGCGAGAAGGTGAAGGCCTATATCGACCAGGGCGTGCGCGAGGGCGCCGAACTCCTGGTCGATGGGCGGGGCTTCAAGCTCCAGGGCTATGAGAACGGGTTCTATCTCGGCGGCTCGCTGTTCGACCGGGTGACGCCGGACATGGGCACCTATCGGGACGAGATCTTCGGGCCGGTGCTGCAGATCGCCCGCGCCGAGGACTTCGACAGCGCGCTGGCGCTGCCCTCGCAGCATCAATACGGCAACGGCGTCGCGATCTTCACGCGCGACGGCGACGCGGCGCGCGAGTTTGCGTCGCGCGTGCAGGTCGGCATGGTCGGCATCAATGTCCCGATCCCGGTGCCGCTGGCCTATCACAGCTTCGGCGGCTGGAAGCGCAGCGCCTTCGGCGACATCAACCAGCACGGGCCGGAAGGCGTGCGCTTCTACACCCGCGTAAAGACGGTGACGCAACGTTGGCCGAAGGGCGGCGTGCGCGAGAAGGCGAGCTTCGTCATCCCGACGATGAAATGAGGCGCGGCGGGTGGGCGAGGCCATCGCGGCAACAGGTGTCACCGGGCGCGCCTTCGACCGCACGGTGCGGCAGATCCTGCGCGTGAACTATGCTGGCGAGTACGGCGCCATCCGAATTTACGGTGCGCAGATCGCCGTCGCGCGGTGGCTGTCGCCGGCGGCGGCGCCGTTCCTGGAAGAGACCGTCCGTCACGAACGGCGCCATGCCGACGCGTTCCGGGGCCTGATGTCGTCGCGCGCCACGCGGCCCTGCGCGATGACGCCCTTCTGGGGGATCGGCGGATCGCTGCTGGGTCTGCTGACCGGCCTCTGCGGCGCCAACGCGATGATGGTCTGCACCGAGGCCGTCGAGCGCACCGTGCACGCGCATCTGAACACGCAGCTCGCCTTCCTGGACGGGCGCGACGGGGAACTCGGCCGGACCATCGCTTCCATCCGCGACGAGGAGGTCGGCCATCACGACGAAGCGCAGGCGCGGCAGACGGCGCGCGGCGCGGGCTTGCGGTTGCTGGACGCGGCCGTGGCGGGTTTGACCTGCACGCTGATCTGGTGCTCGACCTATGGCGCGCTGACGCGCATGAAGAGCGGGATGACGGATGGGTGAGACCGAAGTCTTGTTCGAACGGCGCGGCGCGGTCGGGCTGATCACGCTCAACCGGCCCAAGGCGCTGAACGCGCTGACGCACGGCATGGTCGTGGCGATGCACGCGCAGTTGAAGGCATGGGCGGTCGACGATGCGGTCGGCTGCGTCGTGATCCAGGGGACTGGCGAGCGTGCCTTCTGCGCCGGCGGGGACATTCGCGCGCTCTACGAATCCGGCAAATCCGGAACGGCGTACATTCACGACTTCTATCGCGACGAATATCTGTTGAACGCCTATATCAAGCATTACCCCAAGCCATACATGGCGCTATTGAGCGGAATCGTCATGGGCGGCGGCGTGGGCGTGTCGATGCATGGCAGCTATCGGGTCGCCGACAAGTCGACGGTCTTCGCGATGCCTGAAACGGGCATCGGCCTTTTCCCGGATGTCGGCGGAAGCTTCTTTCTGCCAAGGCTGCCGGGCGAGATCGGCATGTATCTTGGCCTCACCGGTGCGCGCCTGAAGGTAGATGATTTGAGATATTGCAAGATGGCAACCGATGCCGATACCGATGTCGGCAGGGACAGGATCATCGCCGCACTTGTGGCAGGAGATGTTCCCGGAAATCTGATGTCGGAGGTGACGGGCTATTCCATCGCGTCGCCCGCACCGCTCGCTCCGCTCTCTCAGGTGCGCAAAAAGATAGACGATTTTTTCGCTGCCGGCTCGGTCGAGGACGTCTTGTCTCGGCTCGATGCCGATGCTTCCGATTGGTCGGCCGACACCGCGAGAACGATCCTTTCCAAATCGCCGACCGCGACCAAGCTGGCATTCCGGCAGATTCGGGAAGGCGCGAAATTGGATTTCGACGACTGCATGCGGATGGAATTCCGCATGGTGAACCGCGTGATCGCGGGCCACGATTTCTACGAGGGCGTGCGCGCCACGATCATCGACAGGGACGGCGCGCCCAACTGGCGCCCGGCGACGCTGGCCGAGGTGAGCGACGCGGATATCGATGCCTATTTCGCCCTGCTGGGAGACAAGGAGCTGCCGCTATGACCACCATCGCCTTCATCGGCGTCGGCAATATGGGCGGGCCGATGGCGCGCAATCTTCTCAAGGCGCAGGACAAGGTTCGCGCCTTCGATCTGAGCGCGGCGGCGCTGAAACCCGTCACGGACGCCGGCGCGGAGGCCGGCGCCACCGCGCTGGACGCGGTGAGCGGCGCCGATGTCGTCATCACCATGCTGCCGGCCGGCGCGCATGTGCGCGCGGTCTATCTGGAGGGCGAGAGCATCCTGACCGCGGCGCGCAAGGATGCGCTGTTGATCGACTGCTCGACCATCGACATCGACTCGGCGCGCGCGGTGCACGTGGCGGCGCAAAAGGCCGGCTTCGACTTCCTCGATGCGCCGGTGTCGGGCGGCGTCGGCGGCGCGGAGGCCGGCACCCTCGCCTTCATGTGCGGCGGCAGCGACGCGGCCTTCGCGCGCGCCAGGCCGGTGCTGGAGAAGATGGGCAAGCGCATCGTGCATGCCGGCGGCGCCGGCGCGGGCCAGGCGGCCAAGATCTGCAACAACATGCTGCTGGCGATCTCGATGATCGGGACCTGCGAGGCGTTCGCCCTGGGCGAAAAGCTGGGGCTGGAGCACCAGAAGCTGTTCGACATCATGTCGGCGGCATCGGGGCAGAGCTGGTCGCTGACCACCTATTGCCCGGTGCCCGGGCCGGTGCCGGCGGCGCCCTCCAACCGCGACTATGCCGGCGGCTTCGCCACCGCGCTGATGCTGAAGGATCTGAAGCTCAGCCAGGCCGCCGCCGCCGGCGCCGGCGCGGTCACGCCGCTCGGCGCCGAGGCGGCGCAGCTCTACGCGCTGTTCGCCGCCAAGGGCCATGCCGGGACGGACTTCTCCGGCATCATCAAGATGCTGCGCGGAGACGCGTGATCGGCTGGGCGCGGCCGCGCTACGACGCCGCGGCGTCCCGGCGGTTCGTCGCGAAGTGGGGCAGAAGGTACTTGCCCGCAAGTTCGGTGCTGCGCATGACTGCTTCGTGCGCGATGGCGCCGAACTGGAGCAGGCACATCAGCCGGTCGGCGCCGATATCGGCATAGCGCGCGGCTTTCGCGATGCAGTGATCCGGATCGCCGATGATCACCGAATCCAGGTCCTCCAGGACCTCGTGCGCTTCCTCGTTGGGGATGTCTTCGCCGCGGGCCATGCGCTTGAGCACGGCGATCACGGCAATCTCGTCCGCCGCGATCTCCAGGCTGGTCGGATCTTCGCCGGACAGCGCCGAAATCTCCTGCGCGGATTTGCGCGCCAGATGCGGGTTTAGCCCGGCGCGGATCATGTCCCACCAGATCGAGCGGGGCACCTTGAAGGCGATCGGCGCGGCATGGACGTACCAGAGCGCGGCCTTGGCGGCGCCGTTGGCGATCGCCTCCCTGCGCGTCTCGGCGACATGGACGAAGGTGAAGACGCCTTTCTGGCGGTTGCGGGCGTGTCCCACGGGCGTGCGGCAATCGTCGAGCCCCTTCTCGTATTCGTCGAGCATCGCCTTCATGAGCGAGACCGGGCTGAGAAGCGTGGTGCCGAGCACGCCGACGCCGAGCTCGCCGGCCATGCGGAAGGAATCGGGACTGCTCGCGGTCTGCCACAGGCGCGGATGCGGCTTCTGCACCGGGCGCGGCACGACTTCGCGTTCCGGCATCTGGAACAGCTTGCTGTCCCAGCTGAAGGTTTCCTGGGTCCACATCTTCGGAATCATGGTCAACGCCTCGCGCAGCTCGTCGCGCGCGGTCGCGGGATCGACGCCGAACGTCTCCCATTCCTTGCCGCCCGACTTGGCGAGGCCGAGCTCGAAGCGGCCGCCGCTCAGGATGTCGAGGGTCGCGGCGCGCTCGGCGACACGCAAGGGTCCGTTGATGCGGAAGGGCGCCAGCACGCCGGCATGGCCGACGCGCAGGCGCTGGGTCGTCATCGCGATGGCGGTGAGGAGCAGTTCCGGCGCCGCGCTGTAGCTGAACTCGGGCGCGCCGTGGTGCTCGACCTGCCACCAGATGTCGAAGCCCGCCTGGTCGGCGGCGCGCGCCTGCGCGAGCGTGTCGAAGATCAGCTTGCGCTCGTGGTCGGGCGGGAACGGCTTGGGCAGCTGGATTTCGCAGAAGACATCGAACTTCACGCAACGCACTCCTCGACAAGGGGCGGTGTCACAGCACCGCGATGGGATTGACCGGCGAACCCGTCCCGCGCTCGACCCGCAGCGGCGCGACGGTGAAAAGAAATTCCCAGCGGCCCTCGGCGGCACAGGCTTTCTCGAGTTCCACAAAGCGGAGGTTGTCGAGAAGATGCAGGCCCATCGACACCAGGGCGCACATGTGGACCGGGATCGGAAAGTCTTCGATCGGCCGCGGCGAGGGCGTCGGATCGTGCACCGCATCGGAGCCGAGCACGGCGATCCTGCGGTCGAACAGCCAGGGGATGCAGTCCTCCGACAGGCCGGCGAGCGGCGGGCCTTCGCCGGGATTGGGCGTGTTGGCGGCGCGCCAGGCGTCGCGGCCGATCGCGACCAGCAGGATGTCGCCCTCGCCGACGCGCACGCCTTGCGCCTTTTCGGCGGCATTCAACTCGTCCGGCGTCACCGGCTCTCTGGGATCGACATAGGCTTGGCCGCGCAGACGCGGAATGTCGAGCAGGACGCCGCGGCCGCACAGACCGTCGCGCGCCGACATGATGGAGTTGCGGCGCGCCCCCGTGGAGCGCACATCGGTCGCCGGAAAGCCGTTGTACATCTTGCCATCGACGAAGACATGGCACAGCGCGTCGATATGGCTCGAGGCGAGGCCGTGATAGGCGATGCCGATGAAGTCGAGCGACACCTCCATGCCGGGAATGCCGTGCGTGCACGGGTCGTCGCCGCCGACCACGATGTGGTGCAGCGCGGGCGTGGGGTTCTCGGGCCCGGGCTGCACCGGAAAATTGCGCGCGCAGCTGACCGTGCGGCCGCTCTTCACCAGCCTTGCGGCGGCCGCGGTCCGCGCCGGCGTCAGATAGTTCAGCGTGCCGCGCTCGTCCTCGGCGCCCCAGCGTCCCCAATTGGAGACCTGCCGGAAGATCGCCTGCATCTCGGCCTTGGTTTTGGCAGCCATGGCGCGGTCAGCCTTTCTTCAGCAGGGCGTCGTTCGCCTTGCTGTGGCGCTGGCCGGGATTGAGTTCGATCAGCTCGATCAGATTGCCGTTGGGATCGTAGCAGCAGCAGCTTCCGACGATGCCGAGCTGCGGATGGGTGAACAGTTCGCGCGTGAAGCGCACGCCCTTGGCGGCGAGATCGTCATAGGCCTGGCGCACGTTCCTGACGCGGAAGGCGATGATGCGCGGCACCTCGCCGTCGGCGACGGGAACCGCCGCGATCTTCGCCGCCGGCTCCCTCCACTGGATCAGGTCGATCATCGGGCCGCCGGGATCGTTCGGCAGCACCATCAGCACGCCGCTGCCCTTGGCCTTGCGCATGCCGAAGATCGTGGCGACGAAATCGGGCCAATCGACATGGCGCCGGTCGTCCAGCACCGCGAAGCCGAGCAGGGCGTAGAACGCGACGGTTTCGTCGAGATCCCTCGCATTGACGACGGTGTGGTAGAACCGCTCCAGTGCCCATGTCTGCGCCATGTCCCGCCTCTTTTCCGCCAACGGACGATCAGGACTTAAATATAACAAGCGTTACACAAAGACGCAACCGCAAGGTTTTGCTGCGCCGCGACAATTCGCTGTTGAACCTGGGCGCCCGGCTCGGGCAGTGTGGCCGCGCCGATTTGCGCGGGTGGGGAATGCCGAAGAAAGTCGATCATAGGGCGCGCCGCGAGGCCTTTCTCGCTGCCGCCTACCGCATGATCAAGACGCACGGGATTTCCGGGGTGACGGCGCGGGCCGTGGCGGCGGAGGCCGGCTTCACCACCGGCGCGCTGGTCCATTACGTGAATTCGATGGACGACCTTCTGGTCGAAGCGTCGGAATATTCGGCGCGCGACGTACGCGCCAGGATGCTGGAGGTCGAGGCGCTGCCCGATCCGCTCGCGGCTCTGCGCGGCGTGCTCTATCTCGCACTGGCGAGCGATCCGGACAAGCGCGGCAACTGGAACTTCTTCCTCGGCTTCTGGGAACGCTCGGTGCACAACGAGGCGGTGCGCAAGGTCACCCATCTTCGCTACGAGGAGTGGCTCAAGCGCGTCACCCGCCTGATCCAGCGGGCCAAGCAGGCCGGCGCTCTCGCGGCGGACCTCGACGTTCCGACCGCCGCGCGCGCCACCGTGGCGCTGACCGACGGCATCGCCATTCAGGTGCTGCGCTCGGGCAAGCCGCCCTCGACCCAGCAGCAGCGGCAGATCGTCGATACCTTCATCGAATCCTGGCTGCGCCCCACCGGACGCGCCGCGCATTGAGCGGCACGACGTTGTCGCGGGCCGCGCCGATGTTCGGCGCCAGCATGCCGCCGATCCAGGCATCGATCTGCTGGCGCAGCTTGCGCGGCGAGGGCGCGCGGCCGCTGATCAGCACATGCACGCCGATACCGTCCATCTGGCAGATCAGGGACGCCACGGCGTCGGCGATCGCGATATCGGTGCGGATTTCGCCCGCCTTTCGCGCCGCCTTCAGCAGGCGGCCATAACGGCGGTAGGATTCGCCGTAGCGGTCATGCGTCGCCGCCCGGATCAGCGCGCTGGCCTGCGACAGCTGCCAGAAGCCGAACCAGATCTTCCAATGACCGAGCATGTCGTCATTGGCCGGCAGGCCCTCATACAGGACGTGGCGCAACGCTTCGATGCCGCAATGATCCCGTTCGGCGCGCTCCATGCGGCCGCGGATCACCAGCGTCGAATATTCGGCGGCCTGGAGGAAGATATGATCCTTGGACGGAATGTAGTGCACCACGGCGCCGACCGACGAGCCCGTTTCCCGCGCGATGTCCCGGATGGTCGCCTTCGCCACGCCCTTGCGGCCGATGACGCGGAAGGCGGCACGCGCGATGTCGTCGCGGCGGACATGGTGATCGACGATCTTCGGCATGGCGCCCCGATGGGTGGAGAGAGTCGGTTCTAGCCCGCCATCACACCGCCGTCGATGACCAGCTCGGTTCCGGTGATGAAGCGCGCGTCGTCGCTGGCGAGGAACACCACGCCGGCGGCGATGTCGGCGGGGACGCCGGAATGGCCGAGCGGCGTGACGGCGGCGCCGGCGGCGCGGATCTCCGCCATGGCGTCGGAGTTGCGGCGCGCGTCGGGAGCGGGCATGTCGCCGTCATTGCCGAGCTTCAGCCAGATCGGCGTTTCGATGGCGCCGGGATGAATCGAATTGACGCGGATATTGTTGCGGGCCTGGGCGCATTCCAGCGCCACGGCCTTGGTGAAAAGCCGCACGCCGCCCTTGGTGGCGCAATAGCCCGACATCCCCGCGACGCCGCGCAGGCCCGCGACCGAGGACAGGTTGACGATCGCGCCGCCGCCGGATTTCGCCATCAGGGGCAGGGCGGCCTTGGTGCCCAGGAACAGCCCGTCGAGATTGATCGCCATCTGCCGACGCCAGCTCTCGAAGCTCATCTCCAGCAGCGGGCGCGAGATGCAGATGCCCGCATTGTTGACGAGAACGTGCAGGGCGCCGAATTGCCGTGCCGTCGCGGCCACGAACGCGTCCCAGTCGTCCTCCTTGGTCACGTCGAGGCGGCGGAATTGCGCGCTGCCGCCATTGGCGGCGATGGCGTCGCGGGTCTCGGCGCCACCGGTCTCGTCGATGTCGCCGATCATCACCGCGGCGCCCTCGGCGGCCAGGGCCAGCGCGCAGGCGCGGCCGATCCCGCTGGCCCCCCCGGTTACGACGGCGACTCGTTTGTCCAGGCGTGCCATGGCGTTCTCCGATTCAGATCCGGGCGTTGTCCCATTTGCCGCGGACATAGGCCGCCAGTGCGGAAATCGCCTGCGCGCCTTGCGGCAGCATGGGATGAAACATGTGCCAGACGTGGATCATGCCGGGCCATTCTTCGAGCGTCGCATCGACGCCTTGCGCCGTCGCGGCCGCTGCGAGCTCGCGGGAATCGTCCAGCAGCACCTCGTCGCCGCCGACATGGATCAGCATCGGCGGCAACCCCTTCAGATCGCCCAGCAGGGGCGAGGCGAGGCCGTCGCGCGGATTTGCGCCGTTGAGATAGGCATCGGCCATTTCTTTCAGGCTGCGGCGCGTCAGCAGCGGATCGACGGATGCCTTCGTATCGAAACTGGGGGCCTCGCAACGCATGTCGGTCCACGGGCTGACCAGCGCCAAGGCGGCCGGCATCGGCAGATGCGCGTCGCGCGCCGCGATCGCGACGGCGAGCGCGAGACCGCCGCCGGCCGATTCGCCGCCGATCGCGATATCGCCGGGCGCCCGGCCCGCCGCCAGCAGCGCGCGGTACGCGGCCAGCGCGTCATCGACCGCGGCGGGAAAGGGATGCTCCGGCGCAAGGCGATAGTCGATGCTGACGACGCTGCATTGCGCCAGGCGGGCCAAGTGGGTGGTGAAGGGGCGCGATCCGGCGGGATTGCCCAGCACATAGCCGCCGCCATGCAGATGGAACAACACGCGCCGCGCCTCGACCTTGGCCGGCGTCAGCCATTCGACCGCAACGCCGCCAAGCGTGCCGGCCTCGATCGCGATATCCGCCGGCGGCACGAACGCAGCGGCGAATTGCTCGGCCTGCTTACGTCGCGACAGGAACGGCGTGTCGGGTCCACCGACAAGATCCTCAAGCATCGCGCGTACCGCATCGATGGGCTGCATCGCATTTTCCGCCGCTCTGAAAACCGCGCCGCTTGTAGGACGCCGCCGCAAGAGCGGCAATCTATTTCGAATACCTGTTCTAAAAAGGTCACTTCGCAGATGCGAAACGCATCCGCAGCGCGCCTTGCCGTTCGCGGCATCCGAAAAAGCGTTTGTCAGATATTGTAACAGCTGTTATATAAACGGCAAAGGGCATGCTGGCGGAGGACCGTTAGACATGCGCCAGAAAAACAGTACGAAGGGGAGTGAAGCGTATGCGTATGGACCTTGCGGCCGCGCTGACATGCAGCGCCGCCGTCTGTTGCCTGATTTTGCTGGCGCAACCGGCCTTGGCGGCCGATAGCGCGGCGCCGGCGGCGACGAATCCCGGCGCGATCGAGACCGTGGTCGTGACCGCGCAGAAGCGTTCCGAAGACAGCCAGACCGTTCCCCTGGCGCTGACGGCGCTCAGCGGGAGCACGCTCGACTCGCAGGGCATCATCGGCTTCAACGAGTTGGGCATGCGCACGCCCTCGCTGCGCTTCGGCGCCGGCGTCACCGGCGGCGAGAACGTGATCACCATGCGCGGCCTGGGCAGCCAGAACACCACGCCGGGCGGCGACTCGCCCGTCGCCTACAGCGTCGATGGCGTCACGCTGCAGCGTTCGACCTCGGTGGATCCGGAGTTCTACGATATCGAGCGGCTCGAGGTTCTGCGCGGACCGCAGGGCACGCTCTACGGCCGAAACTCGGTCGGCGGCTCGATCAACGTGATCACCAACAAGCCGACGGACACGCTCGGCGGCGGCGTGGACGTGCTCTTGGGCGACTATGCGCAGCGGACGTTCCGCGGCTGGGTCAACGCGCCGCTGATCGACGACGGCGAATTCAAGCTGTATGCGCGCGTCACCGGCGTGTCGGCGCAGCACAATCCCTATGCCACGAATCTTTCGACCGTGCCGGGCGCCAGCCACAATCAGGACGGCCAGGATTTCCAGATGGTGCGCGGGCAGCTTTATTTCGAGTTCTCGCCCGATCTGAACATTCTGCTCTCGGCCAGCACCAATTCGAACAACACCGCCGCCGCCACCGCGACCGCGTGGTGGGAGACCCCGGCGCGCTACATGACGGGTCCCGATCCGATCGCGCCCGGCTCGGCCTGCGATTTCAGCACCCAGGCGAAATTCAATCCGCGCAAATTCTGCCACGACTATCCGGAGAACGCGTTCAACCGGCTGACGCTCTACAGCGGCACGCTGAACTGGGACATGGGGTGGGCCACGCTGACCTCGGTCAGCGGCTATTCCGACAGCAATGTGAGCCAGACCAGCGACGGCGACGGCTCCAATCTGCCGCTGGCCTTCGGTTCGAGCTGGATCCTGCGCCAGCACCAGATCTCCGAGGAGGTGCGGCTGGCGTCGAACGACGAGAGCTCGCCGCTGAAATGGATCGCCGGCCTCTATTACTTCTGGTCCAATAATTTCGAGGATTTCGGCTACTCCGACACCGGCCTGAACGATCTGTCGCCGGCGGCGCCGTTCGATACCTACAACTTCCTCAGCCACGGCAATTCAAAGTCGCAATCCTTCGCGCCCTTCGGCCAGGTCGATTACGACCTCGCCAAGACCTCGCTGGGCATCCCGCTGACGATCACGGCCGGCATCCGCTACAGCTACGACCGCAAATACGGCTTCAACTATCTCGACTATCAGCTTCCTTTCGTTTGCGGCGGCCCCGGCAATCCCAGCGGCTCCTGCGGCGTCGGCCAGGGTCCGTTCGACAAGACCTGGGGCCAGTGGACCGGCAAGGGCGGCCTGAGCTATCAGGTCTCCGACCGCATCATGGCCTATGCCTCGGCCTCGCGCGGCTATCTCTCGGGCGGCAACATCATCGGCCTGGCCAATATCTACGGTCCGGAGAGCATGTGGTCCTACGATGCCGGCGTGAAGTCGCAATTCTGGGACAATCGCCTCCAGCTCAACATCGCCGCCTATCACGAGGAGATCGCGCATCTGCAGGTGTTCGTGCAGAGCACGACGCAGTCGGGCATCAACAACGTCAACGGCATCACCCAGGTCAACGGGCTCGAATTCGAGGCCGTCGCGCTGCCGGTCGACAATCTGCGCCTGAATGCGACCGTCACGCTGAACCGCGCCACCTATGGCGACTACATCACCACCGACACGCGCTTCGGCGCGCCGGGACCGGGCTGCAGCCCGGCGCCGGTCCTGTGCAACTTCCGCGGCAATACGCTGAACCAGACGCCGCCCTATACGATCGACTTCGGCGCCGAGTACACCTTCGACACCGCCATCGGCGCGATCACGCCGCGGGTCGACACGTTCGTCTCGGGCAAGGTGCAGTTCCTGCCCGACAACTACATCACCTCGCAGCAGAAGCCCTACACGCTGACCAATTTCCACCTGACCTGGCTGTCGCCGAACGGCCGTTACAAGGCCGAAGCCTTCGTGAACAACATCGAGAATGCCAACGTCATCTCCAATGACGGCATGCAGTCCATCAGCCTCGGCCAGCAGGTGCTGGAGCCGGACAATTTCGTCTATTACCCGCCCAGGACCGTCGGCTTCCGGTTCGGAGTGAACCTCTAGGACCGGATTGGGCGGGCGGCCGTGCGTTCTACGGCCGCCCGCCCGTCCCGCTTGGGTGGCATCATGCCGTCAACCATCCTGATCGAGCGGCGCGGCGAGGTCGATTGGCTCACGCTGAACCGGCCCGATCGCCTCAACACCCTCACCGGCACGATGGTGCGCGAGCTCTGCGCCTACTTCGAGCGGCTCAAGAACGACTACGGCGTGCGCATCGTCGTGATGCGCGGGGCGGGGCGAGCGTTCTGCGCAGGCCTGGACATCAAGGAGCATCTCGGCGGCGACCGGGTGCCGGAAGGCGCCGGCCGAACGCGCCCCGGCCATCACCTGTTCGACATCGTCAAGCTGATGCGCGCCTGTCCGCAGCCGATCGTGGCTCTGGTGCACGGCCCGGCCTGCGGCGGCGGGTTCGCGATGGCGCTGGCGGCCGATATCCGGATCGCCGGCGCGAGCGCGCGGATGAACGACGCCTTCGTTGCGCTCGGCCGTTCGGGCTGCGAGCTCGGCCTGAGCTATTTCCTGCCGCGCATCGTCGGCCTGGGGATCGCGACGGAACTGATGTACACCGGCGCCTTCATCGACGCGGCGCGGGCCCAGCAGGTCGGCCTGGTCTCGCGCGTGGTGCCCGATAGCGAGCTGGAGGCCGCCGCCGCGCAATTCGTCGAGCCCATGCTGCGCACCGCGCCGCTCGGCCTGCGCATCACCAAGGAAACGCTCAACACGGCGCTGAAGATCTCCGATCTCCACGCGGTGATCGATCTGGAGGAGCGCGCCCAGTCCATCTGCGGCCGCGGCCTGGATTTCGAGGAGGCGATGAAGGCCTTCCTGGAAAAGCGCCCACCACGCTATGCCGCGCCGGCCTGACGATGACGCCGCCGCTGCTGCGTCCGCTCTGTCTGTATCGCGCCACGCTCGACCGGCCGCAGCACGATACCGGCACGGGCCCGTTCGGCCGCCGCCTGATCGCGGTCGTCACCGGCGGCGATGTCGCCGGCGAACGGGTGAACGGCACGGTCCTGCCCGGGGGCGGCGACTGGGCGCTGATCGACGGCGACGTGCTGCGCCTCGATGCGCGCGTGACCTGGCAGACCGATGACGGCGCCAAGATATATGTCCGCTATACGGGCGTCTTTCGGCCCTATTCCGAGGGCCCAAGGCAATTCGCGCGCGGGGGAACGCCGAGCGAAGCCGACCGGCAGGCGCTTTATTTCCGCACCCGTCCGATATTCGAGACGGGTGATGCGCGCTATCGCTGGCTTGGCGACATCGTCGCGGTCGGCGTCGGCCTGGTGACGCCGACGGGCGTCGCGTACGAACTGCACGAAGTGCTTTAGCCTTTCCCCTCCGGCGCGAACACTTCCTTGATCCTGGAATGCCGCAGGCCCGGCTCCAGTTCGATCATCTCGATCAGCGTTCCGTTGGGGTCGTAGGCCACGATGCAGCCGGTGATGCCCGCCGCGGGGATCGATGTCGGCTCCTCGGTGGTGAACCTCACGCCCTTGGCCTTCAGCGCGGCGTGGGCCGCGCGCACGTTCTCGGTGCGGAAGGCGAGCACCCGCGGCACGCGGGTCGGCGCGTTCGGCGCAAACTCCGCCCTGGGCGCCTGCCATTCGATGATGTCGAGCATCGGCCCGTCCGGATCGGAGGGCAGGATCATCAGCACGCCGCGGCCCTTGGGATTGGGGATCATGGCGAAGGAGGCGCCGCTGCCGTCCGGCCACACCGCGCCCCGCCGGTCGGAGACGATCCGGAACCCCAGCATTTCATAGAACCGCACCGACTCGTCGATGTCCCTGGCGTTCAGGATGGTATGGTAGAAATGTTTGAGCCGCCATTGCTCCGGCATCGTGGCCTCCCGGTTGTCGCCATTGCATAACATATGTTATAGAACAGGCGTTCGAAAACAACAAAATCGCGTCAGGGAGTTCGCCGATGGACCAGACCCGATCGGATTACGACGCCGTGGTGATCGGCGCGGGCTTTGCCGGCCTCTATGCGGTGCACAAGCTGACCTCGCTCGGCTTCAACGTCCTGGGCTTCGAGAAGGGCGAGGACGTCGGCGGGGTGTGGTACTGGAACCGCTATCCGGGCGCGCGCTGCGATTGCGAAAGCTATTACTACAGCTATTCCTTCTCGCCCGAACTGGAGCAGGAATGGTCGTGGAGCCTGCGCTATTCCGAGCAGCCGGAGATCCTGCGCTATCTGAATCACGTCGCCGACCGCTTCGACCTGCGCCGCCATTTCCGCTTCTCGCGCGCCGTGACGGCGGCAAGCTTCGACGACGCGCGCGGCCTATGGACGGTCGAGGACAGCGCCGGTGAAAGGGTGACGGCGCGCTTTGTGATTTCGGCGGCGGGCTGCCTGTCGGAAGTTCAACGGCCCGCGATTCCCGGCCTGGGCGGTTTCGCAGGCCGGATCCTCCACACCGCCGCATGGCCGCATGAACCGCAAGACTTCACGGGCAAGCGCGTCGCCATCATCGGCACCGGCGCATCGGGCGTGCAGGCGATCTCGCGCATCGCAAAGCAGGCGAAGGCGCTGACGGTCTTCCAGCGGACGGCGAACTGGGTCATTCCGGTGTGGAACGCGCCGACGAGCGCGCAATTCGACGCCTGGGTGAAGGCGCATTATCGCGAGATTCGCGGCAAGTGCTTCGCGTCGAATGGCGGCACGCCGTTCGACCCGCCGCAGGCGGCGGCGCTCGGCGTTTCCGAGGAGGTCCGCCGCGCCACGCTGGAGACATACTGGCGGGCGGGCGGCATCAAGTTCTTCGGCGCGTTCACGGACGTCTTCGCCAGCGTCGAAGCGAACGAGATCCTGTGTGCCTTCGTCCGCGACTACATCAAAAGCGTCGTGAAGGACCCCAAGACGGCGGCGCTGCTCACGCCGAACGACCACCCCATCGGTACCAAGCGGCCGCCGATGGACGACGATTATTATGCGACGTTCAACCTCGAACATGTGACGCTTGCGGATATCCGCAGCGCGCCGATTGCCGGCATGAGCGGCCGCACGATCCGGACGACTGAGGCTTCGTATGAGGCCGATGTGCTGGTGCTCGCGACCGGGTTCGATGCCATCACCGGCGCGCTGCTCGCCATCGACATCAAGGGGAGCGACGGCCGCAGCCTGCGCGAGGCCTGGGCGGACGGCGCGGGCACCTATCTCGGCCTCGGCATCGCCGGGTTCCCCAATCTTTTCACCATCACCGGGCCGCTCAGCCCCTCGGTGCTGGCGAACATGCCGGTGGCGGTGGAGCAGCATGTCAACTGGATCGCCGATTGCCTGGTGCATATGCGCGAGCGGGGCCTGGCCCGCATCGAGCCTCAGCCCGAGGCGCAAGCGGCTTGGACCGCCCATGTCGCCGAGGTCGCCGGTCGCACGCTATACCCACGCTCCAATTCCTGGTATTTCGGCTCGAACATCCTGGGCAAGCCGCGCCAGTTCGGCGTCTATGTCGGGGGGTTCTCCAACTATTCGCAGCGGTGCGACGCTGCCGCGAAGGCCGGCTATGAAGGGTTTGCCCTGACGCCGGTCTGACGCGCGCCGGGATCGCTGGCACCGCCGCGCGCATTGCGCTTTAGTGCGATGCACCGGAGCGACGCAAAGCGAGACACGCACTGCCTGCCGCGCAAGCATTTTCGAAACCGCCCTCGACGGCGGTCAAGCGGTTGCTGCCGTGGCTGGTCGCGGTTGCGTTCTTCATGGAATCGCTCGACACGACGATTCTCAACACGGCGGTGCCGGTGATCTCCAAGGCGCTGTCGGTGACGCCGCTGAGCATGAAATCGGTGCTGGCGAGCTATACGCTGAGCCTGGCCGTGTTCATCCCGATCAGCGGCTGGATGGCGGACAGGTTCGGGACGCGGCGCGTCTTCGCCTCGGCCATTGCCGTCTTCACGCTCGGCTCGTTCCTGTGCGGACTGTCGAGCGACATCCACGAGCTCGTCGCCTGCCGCGTGCTGCAGGGCTGCGGCGGCGCCATGATGGTGCCGGTCGGCCGGCTCACGCTGGTGCGGACCTTTCCCAAATCCGAACTGGTGCGCGCCATGAGCTTCGTCGCCATTCCGGCGCTGATCGGTCCGATGCTGGGGCCGCTCGCGGGCGGCTTCGTCGTCGGCTATTTTCACTGGCGGGCCATTTTCTTCCTGAACATCCCCGTCGGGATTGCCGGGCTGGTCCTGGTCTATCTTCATCTTCCCGACTATCGCGAAGACGACACCAAGCCGCTCGACGTCGTCGGCCTGATCCTGTTCGGCTCGGGTATTGCGCTGCTCTCCTATGTGCTCGAGATTTTCGGCGAGCATGAACTGGGCACCGGCGAGGTTCTGGGCCTGCTGGCGATCGCGCTGGCCCTGATCTTCGGCTATGGGCTGCATGCGCGGCGGACGGCCTTTCCGCTGCTGCAACTGGGCCTGTTCCGGATCCGCACTTTTGCCGCGGCCGTCAGCGGCAGCTTCGTGACGAGGCTGGGGATCGGCGGCGTGCCGTTTCTCCTGCCGCTGCTCTACCAGGTCGGGCTCGGACTCACGCCGATCCAGTCGGGCCTGCTCATCATGCCGCAGGCGGTCGCGGCGATGAGCACGAAATTCTTCATGCCGGGGATCCTCAAGCGGGTCGGCTATCGCGGCGTCCTGGTCTCGAACACCATCGTCCTGGGCGTCCTGCTGATGCTGTTCGCCACCATCGGTCCCGGCACGCCGATCTGGCTGATCGTGCTGCAGGCCTTTGTCTACGGCGCGCTGACCTCGACCCAATATACCAGCATGAACACCCTGGTCTATGCGGATGTTCCGCCGCAGGGGGCCAGCAATGCCAGCTCGATCGCCAGCACGATGCAGCAATTGTCGCTGAGCTTCGGCGTCGCGGCGGCGGGCCTCACGACCGTGTTCTTCATTCCCCAGAGCCTGCGCGCGAATCCCGCCGACATGATCGGCGGCCTCCACGAGGCCTTTCTCGCGCTGGGAGCCTTTACCATCCTCTCGACCGCCGTCTTCAGCCGGTTGAAACGCGGCGACGGCGCCGACGAGACCCGCCAGACCGATATCCATCTCGGCTGACGCGCGGGCGTTCTACCCGTTGGCCAGGAAATCGGCGGCGATCTTTCGCGCCCGCGGCGATTCATCCAGCAGCAGATGTCCGGCCTCGTCGATCACGGCCACGATGGAACCGGCAATGGCGACCGCCCAATGCTGCGCCAGGCCGGGCGGCAGGATATGGTCCTGGCCGCCCCACAGAATGAGCGTCGGCGTGGCGAGGCGCGGCAGGCGCCGCCGCAGCTTGCGGTCCGCCGCGGCGCTGTCGCCCAGCACGCGCCCGGTCGAGACGCTTTCGCGCCCCCGCGCGGCCAGGAAGGCGGCATCGGCATCCGAGGGCCAGAAGCGCGCGACGAACGCCGGATCGGCGACCAGAAGCTTGGGAATCTCCGACGGCGCGATCGCGGCGAAGTCGGGCAGCGGATGGTCGGCCGACTGCAAGCCGGCCGGCGAGACCAGAACCAGCCGATCGACGCTCGCGCCATGCGAAAGCGCGAATTCGGTCGCGAGCCGCCCGCCGAGCGAGGTCCCGACCAGCCCGAACCGCGACAGCCCCAGCGCGCGGAACAGGGCCTCGTAATGCACGACATAGTCGGCCAGCGCGGTGATGTCGGGGTCGTCGGCGCTTTCGCCGAAGCCGGGATGATAGGGCAGGACGACGCGGAACCGCCCCAGCCAGTCGCGCGCCCATTCGAAGCCGTGGAAGGTGCCGCCGCCGTGGAAATAGACCACGGGCGGGCCGTTGCCGGCGCTGTAGACGACGCTGCGCACGCCATCGACCACATATTCGTCGCGGGCGAAACCTTCGGTGCTGTAGGGGCGGTTCATCGCATCGGCCTCAAACCGGCATCGGCG
>DASWOE010000355.1:0-3036 GCA_036398875.1 Rhizomicrobium sp. | reverse complement strand
CGACTCCGCCATCGGCTCATAGGCCGCATCGGCGGTCGCATAGTCGGCCAGGCCGAGTGCGGCATTGGCCAGGAAGTCGTTGATCTCATAGGTGTCGGTCGGCGTCTGGTCGGGCACCGCCTGGGCCTGCTTGATCAGCGCCAGCGCGCCGGCATAGTCCTTCGCCTGGAGCAGTTTTTGCGCGGGTCCCAGCAATTTGCCGACCGCGGGGCTGACCTTGACGCCGGAATCGGCGGCGACCGCCGGCGACAATGCGAGAGTCGATGCCGCGCTCAACAGGCAGGCAACAAGGCCGGCGCGAAAGATACGCTTGTTCATGAATGTCCTCACTTGGCTGGAACGATGTGCGCTTGAGCGACCCCTCGCATGGCGCATCTTGTTTGGCATTGCAACTTTAGTGTGGCCGAACGGGGAAGCCAATGCGGCGTGCGCGCGGATGTTGCGGTGCAGCGTGAATCCGCCTATCCAGGCCGTTCCATGAGCGAACGTCCCGAGGGCCTCCCGCCCGAAGCAGAAAGTGTCTCGCGCGGCGGGTTCAACCTGCACGCCGGTCCGGTCTGGCGCCTGGCGCCGGACGGCGCGGTGCGCCGCTTTGCGCTTGCCGTGGCGGACAAGCACATGAACGGGTCGGGCAGCGTGCATGGCGGCTTGCTGATGACCTTCGCCGACGTCGCGATGAGCCAGGCGGCGCGCGCGGTCTCGGGCGCGCCGGCCTGCAGCACCGTGTCGCTCACCTGCGATTTCGTCGGCCCGGCCAAGCTGGGCGAGATCCTGGAGGCGCGCGTGCGCGTGACGCGCCTGACCCGCACCATGGTGTTCCTCTCCGCCGACATCGCGGTCGGAACGCGCCCCGTCGCGGTCGCCACCGGCCTGTGGAAGATCGCGTGAGCGCCGCGCCGCCCGGTTTCGTCGAAACGCATCTCGTCGATCCGTTCGAGCGGCATGTCGGCCCGATCTTCGAAACGGGCGAAAAGGGCGCCAGGCGCTTCGGCCTGCGAGTCGATGCGCGCCACGTCAACATGAACGGCATCGTCCATGGCGGCCTGTTGATGACGTTCGCCGACGCGGCGCTGGGCCAGGCGGCCTGGGACGCCACGGACCACGCGAATGTCGTCACGCTCAACATGCAGAGCCAGTTTCTCGGCCCCGCGCGCGCAGGCGACTGGATCGAGGTCGCGCCCGTTCTCGTCCGCCGCACCCGCTCGCTGATTTTCCTGCGCGGCGACTTCGCCGTCGACGGCGCCGCTGTCTATTCGGCGTCGAGCGTGTGGAAGATCCTTGGTAAATCCTAGCGGGACGTTAACCCTTCCGCGGCGATTGCGGCCGCGGGCGCCGTTCGAGTGATCGGACGGTCCGAACGCTTCGTATGGAAACATCTGATGCGGCCCCTTTGGTGGTTTCGGGGCGTTTGTGGGATGTGCACCTGATGACGTTCGCAGAGGCGCCGGCACCGCCGGAAGAGCTCTTCAAGCTCATGGTCGATACGGTCCAGGACTACGCCATCTATATCGTGGCGCTCGACGGAACCGTGCTGACCTGGAACAGCGGGGCCGAGCGCAACAAGGGCTACCGGGCCGACGAGATCGTCGGGAAGAACTATGCCTGCTTCTTCCCGTCCGATGCCGTGGCGGCCGGCAAGCCGCAGCGGGAGCTCGATCTGGCCCGCCGCGATGGCCGCTTCCGCGAGGAAGGCTGGCGCATCCGCAAGGACGGCAGCCTGTTCTGGGCCGACATCACGCTGACGGCGCTGCGCAATGACAGCGGGGCGGTGTTCGGCTTCGCCAAGATCACGCGGGACCTTTCGGTGCAGCATCAGCACTCCGAGGAGCTGCGCATCGCCAAGGAGCAGGCCGAAGCCGCCAGCCGCGCGAAATCGGACTTCCTGGCCAATATGAGCCACGAACTGCGCACCCCGCTCAACGCCATCATCGGCTTCGCGCAGGTGCTGACGGAGGCGCAGGGCGGCCCGGGTGCGGGCAAGAACCGCGAATATATCGAATGCATCCACGACAGCGGACTGCATCTCCTCGCGCTGATCAACGACATTCTCGACCTCGCCAAGCTCGATGCCGAGGCGCTGGGGCTGCGCCGCGAGACCATCGACCTGGCCGCCCTCGCCGTGCAGTCGGTCGCGATGATGCGGGCGGAGGCCGACAAATACGGCGTCGGCCTGCGCCTGGTCGCGCCCCCCCGGCTATTGGCCTGTTGCGACGAGCTGCGGCTGCGCCAGGTGCTGCTCAACCTGCTGTCGAACGCCGTCAAATTCTCGCCGCCCGGATCGACCGTCGCCATCGCGGTCCGCGGCGACGGGCCCTTCGTCGAGATCGCGGTCCAGGACGATGGGATCGGTATCCGCCCCGAGGATATCGAACGGGTCATGACCCGGTTCGGGCAGGTCGAGACGGGATTTTCGCGCACGCGCCCGGGCACGGGCCTGGGGCTTCCGCTGTCCAAGGAGCTCGTCGAGCTGCATGGCGGCACCCTGAAGATCGAAAGCCGGGCCGGCGAAGGCACCGAAGTCTGCGTCCGCCTCCCGCGCGACGCGCCGGCGCAGCGCGGCGCCGAGGCCGCGGCCTGAAGCGGCCATTAACGATCCATTCACGCTAACGCCACGTTTACCAGCCTATGGCTAACCTGCAGGCAGCCGGGGATGGAGGCTCCCATGGGCCGGCACGACGCCGCCCTATCTTCGCTGCAAAACGGTCCGCAGTCGCTGTTCCGGCTGGACGGCCGCATTGCGTTCGTGTCGGCGGCGCCGGGCCATCTGGGCCGCGCCATGACGCGCGCGCTGTGCGGCGCCGGGGCGCATGTTATCGTCAACGCCCGCGACGACGCCAGGCTCGCCGCGTTCGAGGCATCGCTGCGCGACGAAGGCCATTCGGTGGAACGCGCCGCGTTCGACGTTGCCGACGTCGAAGAGGTCCGCCGGCATTTTTCCGCCCTGCCGCGGCTCGACATTCTCGTCAACAACGCCATCGCCATGACGCCCAAGCCGTTCGCGTCGCTGGAGCCGTCGGACTTCGCGCAGACCTATGC
>DASWOE010000354.1:0-1663 GCA_036398875.1 Rhizomicrobium sp. | reverse complement strand
CAAAGCGCGGCGAGAAGCGCGAAGCGGACGAGGAAGACCTCGCCATAGGTCGTCCGGGTTGCGACATTGGCGAACACGGCGGGATCGAACCCGCCCCAGGCGCTGTCCGTCATCTCGCCGCCGGTGAAGCCGGCCGACAGCACCGCGCTTGCCCATGCGAGGAGCGCCGCGACGGTCATCGCCCGGCGCAGGCGCGCCCCTTCGAAACCGATCGCGGCCGCGCGCGACAACAGGGCGCTGGCGCCGAACACGCCCATCAGGCTCGCGAAATGCAGGGCGCGCACCAGCGCGAAGACCGCCGTCACGGCAGGACCAGGAAGCTGTACTTGCCCTCGGTGCGGTGGGTATCGACCGATACGGCGTGCCAGCTCACGCGATAGCGCCCGGGCGCGAGCTTCTTCAGCGGCAGGTCCATCTCCGTATCGTGCGCGGCGGTGGGCCCGGCGGCCATGTCGCGGCCGTCGCTGTCGCTGACCGCAATGGCGCTGAAGGCCGGCTCGAGCGCTTCGCTGAAATGCAGTTCGATCCGGGCCGGCGATGGCTTCAGATTGTCGCCGGCGGCGGGCGACGCGGTCTGGAGGAAGGCGTGCGCCATCGCCGGAGCGACCGCTCCGGCGATGGTCGCGGCCATCAGGAAAGACCTTGCGCTCAAGGATTGCCCCCGAATATCGGCGTTCCCAGCGAATGCGGGAAGATGTCGTCGATATAGAAGTGAAGCTGCATCAGCACGCCGACATTGTCACCCGAGGCACGGTTGACGGGAACCACTGCTTCGACGCCGAGCTGGCTGTACTGGCCCGACCACAGGATGCCGGGATTGATCGTGCCCGTGGTACCGCCGCCGCCGGTGTCGGTCGGCGTCGATAGGGCGAACTCGACCAGCGGCGTCAGATGCGCGACGAATTTCGAGAAGCCCTGGTTGCGCACATTGTTCTGCAGGTAGAGCAGGCTGTATTCGACCGCGCCGCTCCATTGCAGCGATTTCGATTCCCCGCTCGTGCCGGGAATGGCATAGGCCAGCACGCCCGTCACCGCCAGCGGCCGCAGCAGCGCCATCGAATCGGGCAGATCGCCGAAGCCTTTGCCGAACAGGATCTGCGGCGTGTAGGTCGTGAAGCTGTCGGCGACGGCGCGTGCGCCGCTGCCCCCGATCTCGAAGCCCATGCCGGCGGAGGCGACGAATTCGCTGGGCCCGTCGGTGATGAATTGCCAGATCGGGGTGATCTCGAAATTGTCCCAGCCGCTCGCATTCGGGGCCCCCGGGGCATGCGAATTGACATACCCGCCTTCGAACGAGACGGCGAAGTGCGGGAAGATCGTCTTGGTGTATTCGAAGTCGTAATCCTCCTCGTGATTGCCGAGCGAAATCGTCGGCAGCGCCAGCTCATCGGCGGCGAAGGGGTCGTCGCTGGCGATGGTGGCGGGGAAGAAGCGGTCGCCGACCACGCCATGGGCATGCGCCGATGACGGGATCAGGAGCATGGCGATCAGGGTGCCGGCCAGATTCAGTCCGATGGAGATCTTGGTCATGAGGGTCTCGCGAATGAAATTGTAGGGCGCCCGCGCGAACCGCGCGGACGGGTCTTACGCATCACTCAGGAGAAGGCAGGGGGTGCGCGCGGCGCATGGCCGGTGCGGACAGGGGTGACGGGAACGGCGATCG
>DASWOE010000353.1:0-6414 GCA_036398875.1 Rhizomicrobium sp. | reverse complement strand
GCGCCAGAAGATCGCGCAGCGTGTCCGGCAGCAGATAGATGCCGTCCGCGCCGCCGCCGAGGCAGATCTCCTTCGAGCCCAGGCGGTAGCGTTCGTCGCGCGCGTCGTCGGCATCCATGTCGCCGTCATGCACGGCGCGCTGCACCAGGAGCCAGCTCGCCGCCTGCATCAGCCGCGTGGTGACGCGCATGCTTTCGCCGGCATAGAGCAGCGCCGCCTTGCGCGGCAGGTCGCGCGATTCCTGGCGGCCGCGGCCGTCGAGATAGCGCGCGGTCTCTTCGACCAGCGACATGCCTTCGTCGAAGGTTCGATCGAACAGCGCCGAGCCGGTAAAGCTTTGAATGGTGACGCCGTGAAGTGTTTCTTCGTCGGCCGTGTTCGTGCTCATCCCGGTACGATCGCCCGCTGTGTTGTGGCGCACGCTATCAACTGCGCGGCGGCGCGCAAGCGTTCTGAGCCCCTAGATCGGACATAAACCAAACGAATGGTTGCGCCGCCGCAACGCTTGCCTGTGCGTATTAATCTTGATGCGCGAACCGCGCGCGCGATTAACGCTTAAAGACGGCGTCGGCGGCGGATTTCGTCGCGCTGCGCTGCGCCATCGCTTCGCGGCAGCGCGCGATCTCGGCTTCGAACGCGGCGATGCGCAATTGAAGTTCGTGCGCGGACAGTGCGGAGAGATCCTCGCCGAGCGCGATGTCCGGTTGCTTCTTGCGCGGTTCTTCGGGTTCGATCGGCATATTCGCCTCGTTGCGCGGGCCGCGCTATTTTCGCCAGAGTGCGGGCGCACGCAAGAAGCGAGGAACCATGAGAGCCGTCGAAGTTGCAAATCCCGGACCGGGCTACGGCCTCGCCGTCGTCGAGACGTCCAAGCCGGCGCCGGCGGCCGGCGATGTCCTGATCAAAGTGGCGGCGGCGGGGCTGAACCGCGCCGATCTCGCCCAGGCGATGGGCGCCTATCCGCCGCCGCCGGGCGCGTCCACGACGCTGGGCATGGAGGTCTCGGGCACGATCGAAGCCGTCGGCGCGGGCGTGGGCGGCTGGAAGGCCGGCGATGCCGTTTGCGCGCTGATCCCGGGCGGCGGCTATGCCGACTATGCGACCGCGTCGGAGAAATGCCTGCTGCCGGTGCCCAAGGGCGTGGGCCTGATCGAAGCGGCCGCCCTGCCCGAGGTCCATTTCACCGTGTGGACCAATCTGATGGACGCCGCCCGGCTCAAAGCCGGCGAGAGCGTCTTGATCCATGGCGGCACCAGCGGCATCGGCACGGCGGCGATCCAGCTTTGCGTCGCGCGCGGGCACGCGGTGTTCTCGACGGCCGCGAGCGCCGCGAAATGCGCGGCCATCGCGGGACTGGGCGGCGTGGCGATCAACTACAAGGAGCAGGATTTCGTCCAGGTCGTGAAGGACGCCACCGGCGGCAAGGGCATCGACGTCATCCTCGACATGGTCGGCGGCGATTATATCCAGCGCAACATGAGCGCCGCGGCGCTGTGGGGCCGCATCGCGAACATCGCCTATCAGAGCGGCATGAGCGCGACGGTCAATTTCGCGCCCATGCTGATGAAGCGGCTGTCGCTTCTGGCCACCACGCTGCGCGGCCGCAGCAATGACGAGAAAGGCGCGATCCGCGATGCGGTCTTGGCGCAGGTGTGGCCGCTGATCGAGGCGGGCAAGATCAAGCCGATCATCGACCACACCTATCCGCTGGCGCAGGCGCAGGAGGCGCACAAGCGCATGGCCGGCAGCGAACATATCGGGAAGATATTGCTGACGCTGTGACGCCGCCGCGCCGGCCGGGGATGTTGTGGCCGATATTTGCGGGCAGGAGGCCGGCGCAATCCTTCCCCTGAAGGGGCGGCTGCGTCGGGCGAGGGCCCCGACGGTTCCGCCGCCGGCGGCGCCCGGCACGCCATCATCAGGGCCGCCGCGAATATTCTTGTCGCCATGGCGGCCCCGCTGCCGGTTGCGGTCCGACCCGTCCGGCCGCCCCCGGTTTATTGACTTTTTTCGCTTTCCCTTTGTCCACCCACCCGCTACAACCCCTGCCATTCCTCAAAAAGCTCCAGCTTTGCGAGGTCGGTGGGGCCGGTGAACGGCCCCCCGGCAAAGGAGAAGATTTATGGCCGTCGAAACCAAGCCGCTGATGCCCAAGGCGACCGCCGTCTGGCTGGTCGACAACACCTCGCTGACCTTCGAGCAGATCGCCGATTTCTGCGGCCTGCATCCCTTGGAGGTAAAGGGCATCGCCGACGAGGACGTGGCCAAGGGCATCAAGGGCCAGGACCCGGTCTCCTCCGGCCAGCTCACCCGCGAGACGATCGAGGCGGCGGAGATGAACCCCAAGCTGCGCCTCAAAATGGCGCCGCCCAAGCACAAGATGCCGAGCGTCAAGCAGAAGAAGGCGCCGCGCTATACCCCGGTGTCGAAGCGCCAGGACAAGCCCGACGCGGTCTACTGGATCCTGCGCAACCATCCCGAATTCACCGATGCCGACATCATCCGCCTGATCGGCACGACCAAGGCGACGATCCAGAAGATCCGCGAACGCAGCCACTGGAACGCGACCAACATCAAGGCGGTCGATCCGGTGACGCTGGGCCTGTGCAGCCAGCTCGAACTCGACCTCGCGGTCACGCGCGCCGGCGACAAACGCGACCGCGCGGTCAAGCGCGCGGAGAAGAAGGGCGACAGCCTGAAGCCGATCTCCGAAACGGTGGCGGGGGAAGGCCGGCCCGCGGCCGATCCCGACCCGCTGGAATTCCCGCAGGAAGACGACAGCCCCGGCTGATCCGCCGCGGCGCGGTCAGGCCGCCGTCCGCTCGTCGGCGCGGCGCGGATCGAGCACGGCCTCGCCGGGCGTCGAAAGCTGCGGCAACAGCACGGATTCATAACGCCCGCGCGACGGCGCGGCCTCCTTGGCGCCCATGCGCAGGATCGTATAGCCGGCCATCGCGGCATGGATCGCGGCGGTATAGAAGAACAGCGCCGAGGTGCCGAACCAGCCCATCGCCAGCGCCGCGAGCGTCGGGCCGCTGACCGAGGCCAGCGAATTGATCATCAGCAGCGTGGCCGAGGTCTCGACGAAGGCATCGCGCGGGATGCGGTCGTTGGCGTGCGCGACGGAGAGCCCGTAAAGCGGCAGCGCCACGACGCCGAGGCAGCCGATCAGCGGCAGGACCCAGGCGCGGTGCGCCCCGCCCAAGCTCGCCAACGCCACGCCCAGCGCCGCGGCCGCGACGCACACGATGGCGATGATGTAGCGCCGGTCCATCCGGTCGGAGAGGCGGCCCAGCGGCAATTGCACGACGGCGCCGCCGAAGGTGAACACGCTCATGAACACGGCGATCCCGCCTTTGGCGAGACCATGGGCGTCGGCATAGACCGGCGCCAGCGTCCACACCGCGCTGTTGGCGAAGCCGACCGCGATGCAGCCCATCACGCCCACCGGCGCGATGCGGTAGAGCCGGCGCGGCCGCAGCTGCGGCACCTGCGCGGCCTGGGGCTGCGGCAGCCGCGTGAGGCCCATCGGGATCAGGCAGAGCGCATAGAACACCGCCGCCAGGCTGAACAGCGTGAAGCCGGTCGGCTTGGAGGTGCCGAACAGCATCTGGCCGACGATGATCGAGGAGAAGTTGACCGTGAGATAGGCCGAGAAGATGCGGCCGCGATTCTCGTTGCTGGCGCGGTCGTTCAGCCAGCTCTCGATCACCATATAGATGCACGCCGCCGCCATGCCGAAGGCGCCGCGCAGCGCGATCCAGAGCGGCACCGAGACGAACATCGACTGCAGCAGGATGGTCGCGGCGGAGATGCCGGCGCCGACGGCAAAGGTGCGGCTGTGGCCGACGCGCGCCAGCAGCCTGGGCCCCAGGAAGCAGCCGCTGACGAACCCCGCGAAATAGAACGAGCCGATGACGCCGAGCGCGAGGTTGGAGAAGCCGGCGGCATGGCCGCGCACCGGAATGAGCACGCCGATGAGGCCGTTGCCCATGATGTACAGCGCGGTGGAGAAAAGGATGGCCGCGATCGCCAGGATCTGTTTGCGCATGACACTCCCGCCGCGGGCGGTATGGCGCGCAGCGTGTCGGCTGTCAAAGCGTTTCGCGCGGCGGGGGGATTGTCATCGGGCCGCAAATAACGATTAAATGAATGGACAGGCGAACGGACGAATTCGCTTCATCGACTTCTTTGGGGGGATGCGCGATGACGATCAACATCATGGACAGTCCTTGGAACACGACGCGATCGCTTCCGGCGCTTGCGGCCGTCGGCGTGACCTGCGTCATCCGCTACATGAACCACCACAATTCGACCAAGCTGCCGGAGAAGCTCGTCACGCCGGCGGAAGCGGCGGCGATCCGCGGCGCGGGGCTGAAGCTGGCGCTGGTTTTCGAGCAGGGCACCGACCATGTCGGCGCGCTGACCGCGCCGGAAGGCCGCGACGCCGCCGAGCGCGCCTTCGACTACAGCACCGCGACGCTGGCCCGCCCCCGCGGGCGGCCGATCTATTTCGCGATCGACTTCGATCCCGCCCAACCGTCCGAGCTGGCAGCCGTCACGACCTATTTCCAGGCCGTTCACGACGCGCTGGCGGCCAGGCCCGGCGGCCTCGACGACACGCCGGTGGGCGTCTACGGCTCGGGCCTGGCCTGCGAGACGCTGCAAGGCGCCGGCCTCGCGCGATATTTCTGGCTCGCGCAATCCACGAAGTGGCAGCACTACCACCGCTTCCTGGGCAGCGGCCATTGGCATCTGCTGCAGGGTTTCAAGCCGCGCGGAAGCGGCATCAATCTGGACTTCGATCCGAATTATTCCAACGCCGCCCTTCCCGATTTTGGCGCCTTCTGAGGATGGCCGACATGACGCAATTCACCAGCAGCCTGGCCCACATCGCCGAAGGCCAATACGACGCCTATCACTTCTATACCGAGGGGGATCCGGTTCTCGCCAAGCAGATACAAAAATACTGGGAGGATCTGAACTACGACTTCCCCGGCGTGGGCGAGCAATGGTCGGCGGTGTTCGTCTCCTGGTGCATGAAATCGGCCGGCGCGAGCAAGAACGAATTCAAATTCGCGGAGCGCCATGCGGTGTTCGTGAACTGGGCCATCGCCAACGCGAAGGCCGGCACCGGCCTTTTCCGCGGCCACGGGATCGACGCCTGTTCGCCGAAGATCGGCGACATCATCGCCAACAACCAGCCCGGCCACGCCTATGACTTCGACTACGCGGCGACGCATGACGATTATCATTCGCACTCCGCGATCGTCATCGAGAAGGGCACGGATCGCAACGGCGATTACGTGCTGACGGTGGGCGGCAACGAAAGCGACAGCGTCCAGGAGAAGACGGTCTATCTGAAGAACGGGCTGATCGTGCAGCGCACGCATATGCCGTTCATCGCCGTGATCGAAGACCTGAAGTGAGCCCGAGGCCGGACCCTCAAAGATATCTGAGCGCCACGAAGCCGAGCACGACCAGGACGAGGAATGCGATCAGGACCGCTTCCATGTAGCGTTCCAGGAACAGCCGCGCCTTGTCGCCGAAGGTGTAGACCAGCAGGCCCTCCAGCACGATGAAGCGCAGGCTGCGCGTGATCGCCGAATAGAGCATGAAGGCGGCGAAGGGCACATTGGCGAGGCCGGCCGAGATCGTCACCAGCTTGTAGGGCACCGGCGTCAGCCCCTGGACCACGATCAGATAGGCGTGCGCGGCGTATTTCGCGCGCAGCGCCTCGACCTGCGCCAGCGGAATGTGCAGCAGGCCGATCAGCCACAATCCGGCGGTGTCCCAGAACAGCGTCCCGATGGCATAGCCCAGCATGCCGCCCATCACCGACCACAAGGTGCACCAGGCCGCGGTCAGCAGCGCGCGCTCGCGATGCGCCAGCATCATGGGCAGGAGCATCACGTCGGGCGGGATGGGAAAGAACGACGCCTCCGCGAAGGCGAAGGCCGCCAGCGCCGCATAGGCGTGCGGGCCGCGGGCGTTCGCCATCATCCAGGCATAGAGCCGGCGTAGCCCCCGCGGCGCGGGTTGGACGGTTTCGGTCATCATGGCGATCCGTTGGCGCGCATCTTCCTAACAACGCGGCGAAGGGCCGTCCATCGCGGTGCTTGCTGGTCCCTGCGTCCTTCTTTAGCGTCCGGTCGGGCGGAAAAGCTGCGGCGTCGAAGACAGGCATGGCCAAATCGAAGAAGAAAGGACCGACCGGAAAATCCAAAGCCGGGCGCAAGAAAGCGCCGGCCCGGCCGGCGCTCAAGAAAAAAGCGGCAAAGAAGGCTCCGGCGAAGCCCGCCGCCAAGCCGATCCGCGTTCCGCCGCGCCTGCCGGTCAAGCCCGATTCGCGCCGGCGGCCCAAAGCGCTGCTCCGCCGCGTCGGCGAGGGCACGGCGCGCGCCATGCCGCGGC
>DASWOE010000352.1:0-8332 GCA_036398875.1 Rhizomicrobium sp. | reverse complement strand
CCCCTGCCGCTGGCGATTGCGCTGGGCATGATCGCCCTTCCGGCCGTGTTCGTGGTGCTGCAGCCCAATCTGGGCACGACGCTGATCATCATCGCCGACGGAAGCGCCCTGCTGTTCCTGGCGGGCCTCAGCTGGTGGTGGATTGCGCCCACGCTGGCGGCGATCGCCGGCGCGGTGCCGCTGGCCTGGCGCTTTGTGCTGCATGATTACCAGAAGGCGCGGGTGGAAACCTTCCTCGACCCGGAATCCGATGCCCTGGGCAAAGGCTGGAACATCACCCAGGCCAAGATCGCCATCGGTTCGGGCGGCGTGTCGGGCAAGGGCTTCCTGGGCGGCACCCAGAGCCGGCTGAACTTCCTGCCGGAAAAGCAGACCGATTTCATCTTCACCAATTTCGCCGAGGAATTCGGCTTTGTCGGTTCGGTGGCGCTGCTGATCCTGTTCGCGGTGGTGATCGGCTATGGCATCCAGATCGCCATGAGCGCCCGCAGCCAGTTCGGCCGCTTGCTGGCGATGGGCATCACGCTGAACTTCTTTTTCTACATCATGATCAATGGCGCGATGGTGATGGGCCTGATCCCGGTGGTCGGCATCCCCATGCCGCTGCTCTCCTATGGCGGCACCGCCATGCTGACGGTGATGTTCGGCTTCGGCCTCTTGATGAGCGTGCACGTCCATCGCCAGGTCGAGATTCCGCGCCACTCCGGCGGGATCATCTGAATGCGGTCGTCGTGCCACGCATGCGCGGCCACGACACAGGGTTAGCGCCCTCGGAACTTTCAGGAACCATCGCGCCGACGCTCCGTTTCCTCCGCAACGGATTTCGCAGGAGTTGGAACATGCTCGGCCGCACCGCACGCCTTCTTGCCGTGGCAGCTTTATCGCTATGCGCGGGAACAACCGGCGCTCTCGCCGATGCCTGCAGCGGGCATGGCCACACCACGGGCACCGTGCTGGGCGCCGTGGGCGGCGGGGCGATCGGTAGCGCCGTGAGCCATGGCAGTCTGGGCGGCGTGCTCGGCGGGGCCGTGCTGGGCGGGCTCGCCGGCAATGCGGTGTCGCGAGACATGGATTGCCGCCATGGGCATTACTATCGTCATGCGCGCTATCGCCATGCGCATTATTACTGGCGTCACGGCCATCGCTATCCGCGGTGACGAGATTTGAGGAAAGCCGCCGATCGGCGGAATAATCGAGCCTGTGCGTGGCCGCCACCGGCGTGCTGGACAGGCCAAAACCGCTCTGCTATAGCCCGCCGCCTTGTTTGTTTGCTTGGCGCGCAACCGAGGTTGCGCATTTGGATGGGCCGGTAGCTCAGTCGGTAGAGCGTTCGACTCTTAATCGAAATGTCGTGGGTTCGATCCCCTCCCGGCCTACCATCCAAATTTCAGCGATGCCCGCCGCCGTAAGAGCCGCCATGCGTTCCGCCGCCGCCATGCATGCCGCCGCCATGAAAGGACGAAATGATCCGCGTGGAGATCGATGCATGCGCGAAGGCATGTGCCGAGGCGCTCGCGCTCGCCGCTGCGCCGGACGCGCCAAAAGCGCTGGCGCTGCCATAGGCGATCACATAACCGCCGCCGGTGGCGATGCCGCCGTCACCGAAGCGGTCCCCGACGCCGCCGTCGAAATCGGCAGTGTTCAGCCGGCCGTTGAGGACCTCGCGACAGTCGCAGCGCTCATGCGCCAGCGAGGGTGTTGCCATCGAAACGAACAAGGCCGCGACGAGCGCGGCATGGCGCATTCTGCGCATCGGTTCACCTTCTGTGATCCTCGCGCGGTGAGGATAGAGCGGACGATGGCGTCGTCCAAATCGGCCGAACCGAAGGGTTAATCGGCGGCGATGCCGGTGCCAGGGGTGGTTCGAAGCATGGCCGTGCGTTTTCGATAGCGTCGCAGATTCTTCGAGCCGAAAAAGGCCGACAAACGCGGCATTTCCGCCACAGCCCTGTTGCAGGGCTGCCGCCCGATGCGGAACTCTCAAACCCATCGCGCGTTTCCGCAGGCAAGGAGGGGATTGAATGCGGAAACATGACCATGTCGGCAATCGGAATCGCTTCGTTCCCCCGTCGCAGCACTCGGGCATCCACGATCGGCGCCCACGCCGATTTCCGGCGGACGGATTTCATTTTCGCCCGTACCCAATCTCATACGACGCGCGACTTGCCTTGGGCATGCCGCGCCAAGCCGTTGCGCTGTTGGTGCGAGATCGTGACCTATGGCGCAGCCGCCTTCGTCGCCGCGATCGCGGCGCTTGTGCTGGTGTAGGGCAATAGCGCGATTTATTCCGCCGCGATGGAAAAATCCTGGCGCTCGAGGCCGAGCGTATCGGGCTCGCCCATGAATTCGTCATGCGCCCAGATGCGCCGCCAGGCTTCGGCCATGGGCATCCGGTTGTAGCGCTCCGGGAAGTGCTTCTGCAGCAGCTCCGAGACCAGCGGGTAGTAGCGCGGGTTCATGCTCGGGAAGAGGTGATGCTCGGTGTGATAGGAGACGTTGTCGTGCAGCCAATCGAAGAATTTGGGCACGATGACCGAGGTCGAGACGATCAGCGGATCGGCCTTCTCGCACAGCGGATTGAGGATGTGGTTGGTCAGCAGATAGATCATGGCGACGGCGGAGGCGACGAGGATCGCCACCGGACCCGCAAGGACATAGCGCCACCCCTCGCCATGCAGGAAATAGAACAGTCCGACCTGGAAGACCGCGATCGCCGCAATCTCGTACACCAGACGGCGCTTCAGGGCGGGCGTGTAGCGCGGCTTGTAGGTGACGATGGAGGGTTTCATGTCGCCGGGAAGCAGCGCCGTCACCAGATGGCGCAGGATGTAGCTCGGAAAGTTCAAAAACAGGAAGAAGGGATGGCGCAGCGGCGTCTGGCGGTTCGGAAACACGATGCGGGAATAGATACGGGTCACCGTCGTCTCCTCGGACGGAAGGAAGGTCCGGTCGGTGTCGCGCAGCGTGTTGGTCTCGGCGTGATGGGTCTGGTTGTGGATGCGGAACCACAGCGACGGCGGGATGAGGATGAGGCCCCAGATGATCATCTCCAGCGCGGCCTTGATGCCCCGATTTTTGACGACGGCATTGTGGGTGAGGTCATGGCCGAGGAATACGTAGCAGGCCTCGCTGTGGCCGATCACGATCGCCGTCACCACCGCGATCCACAGGGAATTGGTCTCGCGCAGCACGACGAAGCCCGCGAAGATGACCGCAAGATGGGCCGCGATGCGCACGAGGTGGCGGGGATCGGGCTCGAACGCCTCGCGCGGCAGATAGGGGCGCAGGACCGCGATATAATGCGATGCCGTTTTCAGCTCAGAAGCCGGAATCATGCGTGCGCTACTCCGAATCCCGGCCGCGCAGCCCACAGGCTTTCACGCTAACCCGGTGGCGGGATTAACGATTTCTTTACCATATGGCGACGGCTTTTGCCAGACGATGAAAACTAGGGGTTTTTGCGGACCCGGTCGCCGAGGAGTCCCGCCTGCAAAGCGAGCTTTTTCAAAAGGCCGTCCAGCGCCCGCCGCTCTGCCGGCGCGAGTGCGCTGAGCAGCAATTCTTCGAGCTGGAGCGCCACGGGCACGACCGCGTCATAGATGGCATGGCCCTTGGGTGTCAGCGTCAGGCGCAGGATGCGGCCGTCTTCGGCATCGGCCAGGCGCGCCACGCGCCGCGCCCGCATCAGGCTATCGACGGCGCGGGAGACCTGGACCTTGTCCATCGCGGTCCGCTCGGCCACCTCGCGGGCGGAAAGGCCCGGCGTGCTGCCCAGCACCGCCATGACGCGCCATTCGGGAATGGTGAGGCCGAAGCGGTCGGAATATTGCCGCGCGATCGCACCGGACACGCGGTTGGACAGGACCGACAGGCGATAGGGCAGGAAGCGGTCGAGATCGAGGCGCGCCGCGCGCTTGACGGCGACGCTATTCGGCATCGGGCTGGTTCTTGGGCAAAGCCGCGTCGAAGGCGCAATGGGTGAGCGCGTGCGCCTCGATCCGCGCGATGGTGGGCCAGGGATCCAGATCGAGCTTGACCCGCCGCGCATTGGCGACCTGCGGGATCAGGCAGATGTCGGCGATGGTGGGCATGTCGCCATGGCAATAGGCGCCGGTATGGGGCGACGTCGCCAGCATGATCTCCAGCGCGTCGAAGCCGGTGCGGATCCAGTGCCGCTGCCAGCGCGCGATGTCGTCGTCGGAGACATTGAGCTTGTGCTTCAGATGGCGCCCGACGCGCAGATTGTTCACCGGATGGATGTCGCAGGCCACGACATAGGCGATCTCGCGCGCGCGGGCGCGGCCATACGGGTCCTTCGGCAGCAGCGGCGGCTCGGGCACGATCTCGTCGAGATATTCGACGATCGCCAGCGACTGGGTGATCAGATGGCCATCATGCGCCAGCGCCGGGATCAGCTTCTGCGGATTGAGCGCTGCATATTCGGGTCGGTGCTGCTCGCCGCCGTCGCGCAGCAGGTGCACGAAGCGCAGTTCCGTCGCGATGCCTTTGAGGTTCAGCGCGATGCGGGCGCGGAACGCCGCGGAGGAGCGGAAATAGCCGTAGAGCGCGAAGTCACTTGCGGTGCTGGACGACATGCTGGTCTATCGCTCCGAAGATGGAATGGCCGGCGGGATCGAACATCTCGATCCGCACGCGGTCGCCGAAGGCCAGGAAGGGCGTGACCGGCCTGCCGGTTTCGATGGTCTCCAGCATGCGCCGCTCGGCAATGCAGCAGGAGCCGGCATTGTCGGTCTTGTTGGAGACCGTGCCGGAGCCGACGATGGAGCCGGCGCTCAAGCTCCGGGTCTTGGCGGCATGGGCGATGAGCTGGGCGAAGCTGAACGTCATGTCGATGCCCGCATCCGGCGCGCCGAACATCTCGCCATTGAGCCACACCTGCAGCGGCAGGTGCAGCTTGGCGTCGCGCCAGCGGCCGCCCAATTCGTCGGGCGTCACCGCGACCGGCGAGAAGGCGCTCGCCGGCTTGGACTGGAAGAAGCCGAAATTCTTGGCGAGCTCGGCGGGGATGAGATTGCGCAGCGAGACGTCGTTCACCAGCATCAGCAGCTTGACGTGCGAGGCGGCATCCGTCGCCGCGGTGCCACAGGGCACATCGTCGGTGACGACGGCGATCTCGGCCTCGAAGTCGATGCCCCAGGCTTCGTCGGCGGCCACGATGGGATCGGTCGGGCCGATGAAGGAATCCGAACCGCCTTGATACATCAACGGATCGGTCCAGAACGACGGCGGCATTTCCGCGCCGCGCGCTTTGCGCACCAGCTCGACATGGGTGACATAGGCCGAGCCGTCGGCCCATTGATAGGCGCGGGGCAAAGGCGACAGGCAATCCTTCGCGTCGAACGGGTGGGCGCCGTCGGCGCGGCCCTGGTTCAGCAGGGCGTAGACCTGTTCGAGTTGCGGCGCGATCGCGGCCCAGCCGTCGAGCGCGAATTGCAGCGTCGGCGCGATGGCGGGAACGACGACATACCGCGTCAGGTCGCGGGAGACGACGGCCAGCCGCCCGTCGCGGCCATGGCGGAGCGAGGCGAGCTTCATGGCGTCGTCCAGCTTTCGGCATAGGTCTTGACCTCGGTCGCTTCCGCGGCCGGCGCCATGTCGAGCGGATCGCGCGCATCGATCATCACCGCGACCTCGTCGGTCATTGTCTTGGCGGCCTTGGCGCCGGCGGCGAAGGCCTTGGGATGCGGGCCGTGGGTGAAACCGCTGGGATGGAAGGTCACCATGCCCGGCTTGATGTTGTCGCGGCTGAAGAACTCGCCGGCGTGATAGAAGATGACCTCGTCGAAATCGTCGTTGGAATGGAAGAACGGCACTTTCAGCGCGCCGGGATCGCTCTCGATCGGGCGCGGCACGAAGGTGCAGACCACGAAGCGGTCGGCGACGAAGGTCGCGTGCACCGCGGGCGGGATGTGGTAGCGGTGGCTCATCACCGGGCGGATGTCGCGCCAGTTCAGCTTCACGACGGTGAGATTGCCCTTCCAGCCGACGGCGTCGAGCGGATTGAACGGATAGGTGATTGTGGTGATGGCGCCGCGGCGCTTGACCTGCACCTGCCACACGCCGTCGCGCTGCGCCTTGAAGGCGCCGTCGAGCCTGGGCGTCGCGAGCGCGGCGGGATCGAAGATCGCGTGGGGACCCAGGATGCCGCGCTCCGGCAGCTTGTAGCTGCCATTGGTCGCCTCGATCAGCAGCGCGGCGGTGGGCGATTGCGGCTCCAGCCGCCACATCGTGCCGCGCGGCAGGAGGATGTAGTCGCCTTCGCCGTAGGGCAGATGCCCGAAATCGCAGAACAGATCGCCGGCGCCGGCGTGGATGAACAGCAGCACGTCGCCATCGGCGTTCCGCTGCAGCATCGGCATCGCCTCGGCCACGCGCCACAGCGCAATGCGGCAATGCGGATTGGAGAGCAGCAGCGCGCCGCGATAGGGCTCGGCCGTGGCTTCCTTCGCCGCGCCGACGGCATCGAAGGCGCGGGGCCGCAGCGGTCCTTCGAAGCTCGTCCAGCCGGTCGGCGGATGCTTGTGATAGAGATGCGTCGCGGGGCCGAAGAAGCCGTCGCGGCCGATCTCGCGCTCATAGGTGCCGGCGGGAAGATCGGCATGGGCCTGGCGCGAGGTCTCGCCCTCGACGCGCGGGAATTCGATCCAATTCCTTGTGCTCATGACACGCTCGTGTCCTTGAGAACGCCGCGCTTGATCTGATCGGCCTCGATGCTTTCGAACAAGGCGCGGAAATTGCCTTCGCCGAAGCCCTGATTGCCCTTGCGCTGGATCAGCTCGAAGAAGATCGGGCCGATCGCGTTCCTGGTGAAGATCTGCAGCAGCAGGTCGTCCTTGGCGCCGTCCATCAGGATGTGGCCGGTCTTGAGCCGCGCGACGTCCTCGCCATGGCCCTTGATGCGGTTGTCGAGCCGCTCGTAATAGGTCTCGGGCGTGTCCTGGAAATCGGTGCCCTTCGCTTTCAGGAGCTCGACCGCGCGGTAGATGTCGTGGGCGCCCAGCGCGATGTGCTGGATACCCTCGCCGTCATAGGCATGCAGATATTCCTCGATCTGCGATTTGTCGTCGGAGCTTTCGTTGATCGGGATGCGGATGGCGCCGTCGGGGCTGGTCATGGCGCGGCTTTTCAGGCCCGTGAGCTTGCCCTCGATGTCGAAATAGCGGATCTCGCGGAAGTTGAAGAAGCGCTCATAGAAGCCGGACCATTTGTCCATGTTGCCGCGGAAGACGTTGTGGGTGACGTGGTCGATGTCGGTCAGGCCCGCGCCTTCGTGGATGAGGCCGAGGCGGTGATCGGTCGGCACGAAATCGACATCGTAGATCGAGCGGTCGTCGCCATAGCGATCGACCAGGTAGACGACGCTGCCGCCGATGCCCTCGATCGCCGGGATGTTCAGCTCCATCGGTCCGACCTGGTTGTGGAACGGCGTGGCGCCGCGCTCGATCAGCTTGGCATAGGCCTTGGCGGCGTCGTGCACGCGGAACGCCATGGCGCAGGCGGAGGGGCCGTGCTTGGCGGCGAAGCGCGAGCCATGGCTGTCCGGCTCCGCGTTGACGACGAAATTGATCTGGCCCTGGCGGAACAGCGTCACGTCCTTGGAGCGGTGCCGGGCCACGGCGCGAAATCCCATGCGCTCGAACAGGGCATAGAGCTGCGTCACGTCCGGGGCGGTGTATTCGACGAACTCGAACCCGTCGGTGCCCATCGGATTGTCCCAAAGCGCGCTCATCGCCGTCTCCCGGTGTTCGGTGCGGACGCGAATATAGTTTCAAATGAAACTAATTGCCAGCGCCGCGGCGCGACATGGCTTCGTCACATTCGCATGGGCGCGGTGAGGCCGAGGAACCCGACGATGACGAGGATCGCCAGCGCGCCGCCAAGCTCCGCCAGCACGGTCAGCGGGATGGTCTCCGCGGCTTCCTTTTCGCCGCGCGCCAGCGCCGGCAGCACGGCGAGGCGGTTGGTGAGCGCCAGCGCGATCATCACCGCCGCCAGCACGATCTTGGTCGCGAGGAGCCCGATATAGGCGCCGGACCAGCCCATGTCGGCGCTGCTCAGGATCGCGACGGCGTCGAGCGTTCCGGCCAGGACCAGCACCGCGACCGAGGCGGTGCCCCAGCGCGAGAACAGCCTGAGCAGCGCGACGAGCTGGCCGGCATCGCGCACCCGCGGCACGATTTCGGGCACCAGGACGGCGAGCCCGCCGACCCAGAATCCCGCCGCGAGCAGATGGACGGCGTCGTTGGCGGTGCGCAGCGCCCGCAGGCCCGGCGCGCCGGCCGCCGCCGCATGGCTGGCGAGCGCGACCAGG
>DASWOE010000351.1:0-2844 GCA_036398875.1 Rhizomicrobium sp. | reverse complement strand
GCGCTCGATCTATTTCCGCGATCCCGACGGCATCGCGCTCGAATTCGCGGCCTGGACGCGCCCCCTCGGCACGCCGGCCGATGTCGCGGTGACGCCGGCCCGGGCCGAGGACCGCGAGCGCATGCGCGAGCCCGCGACGGCACAGTAGCGCCGCGGACCGTGCCCCGCACCTTCACCGATCCCGAGGCGATCGCCGACGCCGTCATCGCGCAAATCGGCCGCAAGATCGTGCTCGGCCTGCCGCTCGGCCTCGGCAAGGCGAACCACATCGCCAACGCGCTCTACGGCCGTGCCGTCCGCGATCCCACGCTCGACCTGCATATCTTCACCGCGCTGACCTTGGAGGCGCCCCGAGCCGGAAGCGAACTCGAACGCCGCTTCCTGGATCCCGTCGCCGAGCGGCTGTTCGCGGGCTATCCGCCGCTGGACTACGCCCGGGACCTGCACCGGGGCGCGCTTCCGCCCAATGTGCGCGTCGATGAGTTCTTCTTTCTCGCCGGAAACTGGCTCGGCAGTACCGCAGCCCAGCGCAGCTACATTTCCGCCAACTACACCCAGGCCGCCGGCTACCTGCTGGCGCGGGGCGTCAACGTCGTCGCCCAGCTCGTGGCCGGGCGCGGCGACCGCTTCAGCCTGAGCTGCAATCCCGACCTCACGCTCGACCTGCTCGACGCCCGCGCCGCCGGAAGGGCGGATTTCCTTCTCCTCGGCCAGGTCAATTCCGAGCTGCCCTTCATGCCGGGCGACGGCGACCTGGCGGCCGACAACTTCGCCATGGTGCTGGATAGTCCGTCTACGGATTTTCCCCTGTTCGGGGCGCCGAAACAGCCGATCTCGACCGGCGAATACGCCGGCGGGCTCAACATCGCGCGGCTGATCGCCGATGGCGGCACGCTGCAGATCGGGATCGGCGCGGAAGGCGAGGCCGCGGTCCATGCCATGATCCTGCGCCACCGCGAGCCGAAAGCCTTCTGCGATGCGATCGACCGGCTGACCGGCGGCGCCGCCCCGCTCGCCATCGAACAGCGCACGCCCTTCGTCCGCGGCCTTTACGGCGTCAGCGAGATGCTGGTCGATGGCTTCCTCGAACTCATCGATGCCGGCATCCTCACGCGCGCCATCGACGGCATCCTGGTCCATGGCGGCTTCTTTTTGGGCTCGCGCGATTTCTACCGCCGCCTGCGCGAGATGGCGCCGGACGCGCTGGCGCGCATTGCGATGACCCGCATCAGCTTCACCAACGCGCTGTATGGCGACGAGGCCGCCAAGCGCGCCGCCCGCGTCGATGCGCGCTTCGTGAACAACGCGATGATGGCGACCCTGCTGGGCGCCGTGATCTCCGACGGGCTGGAGGACGGCCGCGTGGTCAGCGGCGTCGGCGGCCAGTTCAACTTCGTCGATCAGGCCTTCGCGCTCGACGGCGCCCGTTCCATCATCGCGGTCAATGCCGCGCGCGGCGCGGGAAGGCGGGCGCGGTCCAATATCCGCTGGTCCTATGGCCACGCCACGATACCGCGCCACCTGCGCGACATCGTCGTCAGCGAATACGGCATCGCCGATCTGCGCGGAAAGAGCGACGAGGATGTCGTGGCCGCGATGCTCGCGATCGCCGATTCGCGCTTTCAGGGCGACCTGCTGGCGCGCGCCAAGGACGCGGGAAAGATCGCGCGCGACTATGCGATCCCGGCCGCCCATCGCGAGAATCATCCCGAACGCATCGCCCAGGCGCTGGCGCCCTTGCGCGCATGCGGGCTTCTGCCCGACTATCCCTTCGGCACCGAATTCACCCCGGTCGAGCAGCGTCTGCTCGCCGCGCTGGGGCGCCTGAAGGACGCGGCCCCGCTCGCGCTGGCGCGATTTGCCGCCGCCGGCCTTTCCGCGGCGCCGCGGGAGGACGAGCCCCTGGCACGCATGGGCCTGGCCCGGCCGCGATCGATGTCCGAGCGGCTCTATCGCGCCCTGCTGCGCGGCGCGTTGAAACCCTGACAGGCGCATCACCTTGCCGTGAGCGCCGGCGCACCGTGCATCGGCGTGCGCGCCGCGCTAGGGTGCGCGGCGCAGAGAGGGATATCCCGATGTCACGCAACGCCGTTCTCGCCGTCGCCTTGACCGCAGCACTTGGCACCGGGGCGGCGCACGCCGTGCCCGCGACCGTCGCCGCCGCGCTCGCCGATCCCGGCCGCTCGGACGACGAGAAGAAGTCCGATGCGGAGCGCAAGCCGGCGGCGATGATCGCCTTCGCCGGCATCAAGCCGGGCGCCAAGGTGATGGACCTGATGCCGGGCGGCGGCTATTTCACCCACATCTTCGCCAAGCTCGTGGGGCCGAAGGGCTACGTCTATGCCTATGTGCCCAGCGAGATCGACGCGGCGATCCAGAAGCGCTTTCCCGGCAGCGATCCCAAGAAGCAGTTCGCGGCCTATGACAACGTCTCGGTGTTGAACGAGTCGATCGACAAGATCTTCGCGCCCGAGCCGCTCGACGTCGTATGGACGTCGCAGAACTATCACGACTTCCACAACAAGTTCATCGGCCCGGCCGACATCGCGGTCATGAACAAGGCGATCTACGACGCCCTGAAGCCGGGCGGCGTCTACATCGTGCTCGACCATGCCGCCAAGCCCGGCGCGGGCACCACCGTCACCGACACACTGCATCGCATCGACGAGGCGGCGGTCAAGCAGGAGGTCGAGGCGGCCGGCTTCAAGTTCGCGGGCGAAAGCAATGTGCTGCGCAACAAGGACGATCCGCGCGACAAGGCGATCTTCGACCCCGCGATCCGCCATCATACCGACCAATTCATCCTGAAATTCGTCAAGCCGAAGCATTAGACCGAGCCGACAT
>DASWOE010000350.1:0-3210 GCA_036398875.1 Rhizomicrobium sp. | reverse complement strand
GCGGCGATAGCCGTCGTCCCGCCACAGGCTCGCGCCGGGCAGGAAGCTGTATTCCAGCCCGTTGCGCGCCATCCGCTTCAGGTCGCGATAGCCCAGATGCTGCTCCGTCACGGCGCGCACATATTCGTGGGTCAGGTCGATGCGGAACACGCCCTCGTCGTCGGCCGACAGCGTCACCGGCACGCCCGCCGCGCGGTAGAGCGCCAGCGGATGCTGCGCGCCCACGATCCCCGGCGTGATGGCGTTGCTGGTGAGGTTGATCTCGACCGCGATCTTCTTGGCCGCCATCTCGGCCAGCAGCGCCGGCGCATCGCGTTCATAGGGCAGGGAATAGCCGTGGCCGATGCGCCGCGCGCCGGCGATCTCGACCGTGTCGCGGATGTGATGCGTCAACTCCGCCGGCGCCACCAGGCCCAGCGCCAGCTCGCCGGCGTGCAGCGACAGCTTCACCTGCGCAAAACGCCGCGCGAAGAACCGGAACATCCGCATCTGCAATTCGAAATCGCGCAGCGCGACCGGATCGTCCTCCGGCGCCACCAGATTGACGCCGACGAAGCGCGGATCGGCGGCGGCGAGCGCATGGCCGAGCGCGATCTGCGCGAACACCGGGCGCGGCGGCAGCGTGCGCAGCACGAAGAACAGATAACGCACCTGCACGGCGCAACCGGCCTCGGCCTGCGGCGTGCCGCAGGCGAGGGCGGCGCGCATCCTCGCCTCCGCCGCATCGTATTGCGCGCGCGCCGCGGCGACGAGCGCGGGCAGTTTCGGCGCGATCGCGGCATAGCTCGCCTCGAAATCGTCCGGATCGCCGGCGAAGTCCAGGACGTCGGGCGAGAACGCCGCCGCGGGATCGCTGATCTGCTCGATATAGCCGACATGGTCGCCCGCCGCGATGCGCCGCGTCGCCGCCAGCATGTCGCCCAGATGCGCCGCCGCCACCGCGCCGAAACGCGGGAACGCGGCGAAGGTGTGGTCGTGGCCGCTGGCCTCGCCGGTGCCGCCGCCCGGATACCAGTCGCGCATCGACAGCGCATCGATGGTCTGCTGGTAGAATTTCGGATCGCGCGCGACCAGGTCCTTCGCCGGCATCTGCTCGGCGGTGCAGGGCGGCGGCGCGATCGCGCGGGTGGCGCGCGCGATGCAGTCGCCGTCGTCGCTCGCCCATCTGAGAAAATCCTCGGCATAGACCGAGCCGTCGAGATGGTTGTGCAGGTCGCCGCCCTTGGGCATCGGCTGCAGCACTATGCGCAGCGCCGGCGGCGCGGCGGCCTGGCGCGCGATGACGGCGGCGACGCGGGCCTCGCGCGACGGCGCGGCTTGTGCCGAGAGCGCAACAAGCAAAATTGTGATGCCCGCGCAGGCGGGCATGACAGTCTTAGGAAGACGCCGGTCCATAGGTCTGCCGCATCCTCTCTTCGGAATGAAGTCCCGCGAGAATGGGCGGATATTTGACCGGCCCGCAACCCGGCAGGCATTCGATCCGGGCGTCCGCGTTCGGCCCGGTGAACAGCACGATGGACAGGCGCCGCGTGCCTGTCGTGCGATCGCGCGGCGGGTTCACGACGCGATGGACGTTGGAAATCCAGCGGTCGCCGGTCCAGCGCTGGATGAGGTCGCCGGCATTGATCACCAGCGTGCCCGGCACCGCCGGCACGTCGATCCAGTCCGCGCCGCTCTTCACCTGCAAGCCGCCGGGCGCGGCATCCTGCTTGAGGATGGTGAAGCCCGAGAAATCGGTGTGCGGACCATAGCGCAATTCGTGCGCGTCCGGCGCTTCCGGCTGGTCGGGATAGAGCACGCAGCGCAGGTTCAATTCCATATGATCGAAGAACGGCGCGAAATAGTCCTGCGGCAGATCGAGCGCCGCCGCGCTCAGCCGCATCAGGTCCAGCGCCAGCGCGCGCCCGGCGGCGAAATAGGCTTCCACGGTCTCGCGCAGGCCCGCCATGTCGTGCGGCCAGATATTGGCGCGATAGAGCCGCGCATCCAGCGCATTGTCCGGCGCGGCGCGGTCGAAGCGCGGATTGGCGAAGGTGAGCGACTCGCACAGATCGGGCCGCGCCTGCGGATCGCGCCCGCTGCCGACGACTTCACTGCGCAGCGGCAGGTAACCTTGGCCGCGCCCGCGCTCGGGGAAGCTGAGGCGCATCTTCTCGTCCAGCGGCCGCGCGAAGAAGGCTTGCGCGTGTTCATAGATGCCGTTCGAGAGTTCGCCGGGAATGCCATGCCCGGAGATCAGCGTAAACCCCGTCTCCCGCATCGCCGCGTCCCAGGCTTGCGCGAGGCCGGCGCGGTTCTCGTCCGAACGGAACGGCGCGATATCGATGACGGGGATTTGCAAGGCTATTCCACGGCTTCCAGAGTCGGAATGCGTTTGATCTCCTTGGCGAGCGCCTTCTCGGCGATTTCGAGATCGTAGCGCGTCTGCATGCGCAGCCAGATTTCGGGCCCGCCTCCGACGAGCTTGCCGATGCGAAGCGCCAGGTTCGCGGTGATCGGCTGCTTCTCGTTCAGCACGTCATACAAGGTCTGCCGCGAAACGCCGAGCAGCCGCGCAATCTCGGTCTTGGACTTTCCGAGCGCGGGAAAGATGATCTCGCGAAGCGACGCACCCGGATGAACCGGCGCAAGACCCTTGAGAAGCGGATTTCTCGGCATCAGTGATAATCCTCAAGATCGACGTCGATTGCATCTTCATCGTCCCAGCCGAACGTCAGGCGATAATTGCCGGTGACACGGATCGAATAGCGGCCCCTGTCCTGCCCGCGCAACACATGGAAAAAGTAGCCCGGGAGATTCAACTCTTCCGCCGCACGCGCATCTTCGAGCTGCTGCAACATGATCGTCACACGCAAGACATTGCGCACGCTCAATTTCGACGGATCGCCGTCTTCGGCAAATCGCCTGAGCGCCTTGCTTCGGAACGAGCGGATCATGAGGCCAGAGTGTAAGGCATCGCCTTGCGATTGTCAACCGATGGCTGACAATTACTCCCCCACCACCCGCTTCGGCGCGGGCGCGCCGCTCAGCACTTCCTTGACCTTGGCCGCCAGCTGCTTCAGCCCGAACGGCTTGGGCAGGAAGTGCAGATCCTCGGCCTTCTCGTCGTTGCGGCGGAAGGCCTCCTCGGCATAGCCGCTCATGAAGATCACCGCGATCTGCGGCCGGATGCGCTTGACCGCGCGCACCAGCGTCGGCCCGTCCATGTTG
>DASWOE010000349.1:0-10869 GCA_036398875.1 Rhizomicrobium sp. | reverse complement strand
GGCCGCGATGACGATCTCGGTCGGCCATGGCGGCGAAGGCTGGCGGTAGAAGGTGGCGACGAGCTGCGTGCCGCGCACCACGGGCAATGTGAACTGCACGGCCGGCCCCGGCGCGCGATGCGGCCGGGCGCGGCCGTCATCGGGCGGCGAACCGATGATATGCCGAACCGAGACGGGCTGGCGCGCCTTGTCATCGGGCAGGAGGGTGCGAAGCCGCTGCGCGATTCGGGCCTCGTCGTCGCTCATCGCGAGCTGGACGGCCTTGCCGTGATGCAGGGTGAACGTCCAGAAGCCCGAGCTCATCGCCATGGCGGCATTGTCGCGCGCCCGGGCCGGGATGGCGGCCAGCAGCGTCGATGTGGAGGCCGAACGGTCCATCAGCCGCTCGATCAGGTCGCTCTCGCTCTGGCGCTCGACGCCGAGCTGGAACCAGGCGGCGACCGCCAGGTTGGAAATCAGCACCGCCGCCGCCGTCACGACGATCAGCTGGGCACCCAGCGTGCGCGGCCACACTCTCATTGCACCTGCGGATCCATCGCGAAGATGTATCCCCCACCCCACACGGTTTTAATATAGCGCGGATTCTTCGGATCGGGCTCGATCTTCTTGCGCAGCCGGCTGACATGGTTGTCGATCGAGCGGTCGAACAGATCGGCGTCGCGCCCCTTGGTGAGGTCGAGCAGCTGGTTGCGGGTCAGCGCGATCTTGGGCCGTTCCAGGAGCGCCGTGAGGAGACGGAATTCGCCGCTCGACAGCGGCAGCGCCACGCCGTCGATGCCGATCAGTTCGCGCTGCCCGGTGTCCAGGGTCCAGTCTCCGAAATGGATGCGTTCGGCGACCGGCGGCTTCTGGCGCGGCGGCAGCGCTTGCGTGCGCCGCAGCACGGCGGCGACGCGCGCGATCAGCTCGCGCGGCGAAAACGGCTTGGGGATGTAATCGTCGGCGCCCATTTCGAGACCGATGATGCGATCCACCTCTTCGCCCCGCGCCGTCAGCAGGATGACCGGGATCTGCGAGGTCTCGCGGATGGAGCGGCAAAGCGACAGCCCGTCCTCGCCCGGCATCATGATGTCGAGCACGACGAGGTCGATGGCCGAACCTTTCATCACCTTGCGCGCGGCGACCGCGTCCGCGGCCGTCGTGGCGCGATAGCCCTGGTCGCGCAGATAGCGCGCCAACGGCTCGCGGATGTCGCGCGCATCCTCGACCACCAGGACGTGCGGTTTGGTCTCCTCCTTGATCATGGGTTCAATTTGGTCCTTCGGGGGCGCCGCTGCAAACCGCCTTTTGACAAAATCCGCCCGGAAGGTGGTTGCGGTACACTTTGCGACGATCACGTTTTGTTCTGGCATAGTTCCGCGACGGCGGGCGCGTCTGCTGGCGGCCTGGGATTTGGAGGGAGCGCCATGAACGCAAACACGAAGATCGCGCTGTTGCTCGGCGCGGCGGTCATCATCGGTGGTTCGAGCCTGGCTTTCGCGCATATGGACGGCCCGCCGCCGCCGGACGGTCCGATGCAGGGCCTGCTGCACCGCGGCCGCCTCGCCGACCGCCTGCTCGGCGAATACGACACCAACAAGGACGGCAAGATCACCAAGGCGGAGTTCAACAATGTCCTGGGGACGCGCTTTGCGGCCGCGACGCACGGCGCCAAAGCCATGGGCGAGGACCAGTTCGCCGCCATCCACCAGGGCGACTTCCAGCAACATGCCGCCGAGATGTTCCATCGCATCGACTGGAACGGCGACGGCAGGCTGACGCTCGAAGAGTTCGAGGCGCCGCAGCGGGCCCATTTCCAGATGATGGACCATGACGGCACCGGCGCCGTGTCCTGCAATCCGACGATGCACGCCGATTTCCGGCCCGGTCCGCCGCCATCCGATGCGCCGCCGCCCGGCAAGGACGATGGCGACGGCTGGCACGGCCATCGCGAGCATGGCGGCTGGGGCCGCCGCGGTTTCGGCGGACATGGTTTCGGTGGACATGGTTTTGGCGGACGCGGGGGCTTCGGCCGCGCGGCCTTCTGCGGCGAAGGCGATCTCAGCCGCGACGGCAAGGTCACGCGGGTGGAGTTCGATACCATCATGAACAAGCATTTCGCCGGCGCCACGGGCGGCGCGGCCTTCATGACTCTCGCGCAATTCACGGCGGATCTCTCGCTCCGGTATCGCGAGATGAACGACAAGATGTTCAAGCGCCTCGACAAGGACGGCGACGGCAAGCTGTCGATGGCGGAATTCTCCGCGTCGCCGCTGCGGCTCTTCGCCCGGCTCGACCGGAACAATGACGGGGTCATCACCGCCGACGAGATGAAGCCGCATCTCCGTGGCCGCGATCGCGGCGACTGGGGACATGGCGACCGGCATCGCGATCGCGGCGACCATGACCGCGGCCCGCCCCCATCCGATGGCGACGAGTAGGACGGTTCGCGCGGGGCGGCCCTTTCGCTAGGCGCGTTTGCCGCCGCGCAGGACCAGCGTCATCTCGGCCAGGATCGACACCGCGATCTCGGCCGGGCTGCGGGCGCCGATGTCGAGGCCGACGGGTCCGTGGATGCGGGCCAGCGCCGCCTCGTCGAAGCCGGCGGCTTTCATCCGCGCCTGCCGCGCCGCCTGGGTCTTCTTCGATCCCAGCGTGCCGATATAGAAGCAATCCGAGCCGAGCGCCGCGACCAGGCCGGGATCGTCGATCTTCGGATCGTGACTGAGGAACACGACGGCGCTGCGCGGGCCGAGCGGTGCCTTCGCCAGCGCCTCGTCCGGCCAGTCATGCGTGAGTTCGACCCCGGGGAACCGCGCCGGCGTCGCGAACGCCGTGCGCGGATCGATGACGCGCACGCCATAGCCGGCCTCGCGCGCCATGACGATCAGCGGCTGGGCGATGTGCACCGCGCCGATGACGACGAGGTCGAGCGGCGGATTGTAAACGGCGATAAACCACGCGCGGCCCTCGATCTGCGCCGGCCCACTGGTGTCGGCCCGCGCCGCGCCGGCCGCCGCCAGTCCCAGCGGCGAGGTATCGCCTGCGGGATCGACCAGAACATCGTCGCCGGTCGCAAGATCGATGGCGCGCACGATGGCGCGCCCCGCCCGGCGGGCGTCGTCGAGCGCCTGCAGCGTTTCGCGTTTCACGATACCGGTTCGACGTAGATCTCGATGCGGCCGCCGCAGGCGAGACCGACCGACCAGGCCGTTTCGTCGCTGACGCCGAATTCGAGAGTGCGCATTTTGCCGTCGGCCATCGCGGCGAGCGCTTCCGCGATCACCGCGCCTTCGATGCAGCCGCCCGAGACCGAGCCGACGAAGGCGCCGTCGTCGCGCACCGCGATCTGGCTTCCCGCCTGACGCGGCGCCGAGCCCCATGTCTTGATCACCGTGGCGAGCGCCGCTTTGCGGCCGGCCCCGAGCCACTGCGTGGCGGCGGCAAGAATGTCGCTGTCGGCGGACGTGCTCATGCCGCGTCCGCCACGGCGCGCTTGGCCATGACCGTCACCAGATGGGCGCGGTATTCGGCCGAACCGTGGATGTCGGAATTGAGAGCGGCGGCATCGACCGCGATCCCGGCCACCGCCTCCGGCGTGAAGCTTTTCGCCAGCGCCGCTTCCATTTCGGGCACCCGGAAGACGCAAGGCGCCGCCCCGGTGATCGCCACCCGGATGCTGCCGTCCTTGAGCCTGGCGACGAAGGCGCCCGCCATGGCGTAGCGCGAGGCCGGGTTGGGGAATTTCCGATAGGCTGCCTTCTGCGGCACCGGAAACGATATCTCGGTGACGATCTCGCCGTCTTCCAGCGCGGTGGCGAACATGCCCTGGAAAAAATCGTCCGCCGCGATGGCGCGGCGGCTGGTCCGGATCGTCGCGCCGAGGCCGAGCACCGCCGCGGGATAGTCGGCGGCGGGATCGTTGTTGGCGACCGATCCGCCGAGCGTGCCCTTGTGGCGCACCGCCGGATCGCCGATCAGCGAGGCCAGGTGCGCCAGCGCCGGAACGGCCTTGGCCACGACGGCCGAGCTCGCGACCTCGTAATGCGTCGTTCCCGCGCCGATGACGACCGCATCGCCGCTCGCGCGGACGTGGCGCAATTCCTCGATGCCGGAGATATCGATCAGGTCGGACGGATTGGCCAGGCGCATCTTCATCGCCGCGATCAGCGTCTGGCCGCCGGCCAGGAGCTTGCCGTCCGGCGCGGCCTTCAACAGGGCTTCGGCCTCCGCGACCGATCTGGCGCGCTTATAGGTGAAGGGATAGGTGATCATGCCGCCTTCTCGCCGGCGGTCATGCGCTTGGCCGCGTCCTCGATCGCCGTAACGATGTTCACATAGCCGGTGCAGCGGCAGATATTGCCTTCGAGCTCGTGGCGGATGGTGTCGCGGTCCATCACGCCATTGCGGCGGATCATATCGACCGCGGTCATGATCATGCCGGGCGTGCAGAAACCGCATTGCAGGCCGTGATTGTCGCGGAAGGCCTCCTGCACCGGATGCAGCTTGCCGTCCTTGGCGAGGCCCTCGATCGTCGTCACCCGGGCCCCCTCCGCCTGCGCCGCGAACATGCTGCACGCCTTCACCGCCTTGCCATCGACATGCACGACACAGGCGCCGCATTGGCTGGTGTCGCAGCCGATATGGGTGCCGGTGAGACGCAGCTGCTCGCGCAGGAAATTGACGAGCAGGGTGCGGTCCTCGGCTTCCGTCGAGACCTCTTTCCCGTTCACCGTCATGGAGAGAACGGCCATGATTCTTCCTTGTTTGATCGAGCCAGGGAGTCTTTCGCCCCGCAGCGGTCGCGTCAAGCGCTGCTATAGTGAAGTCCAAGACGGGAGTTTGCGATGCCCTTTGTGACGGTGCACATGGCCGCCGGCCGGCCGGTTGCGACACGACGCCGCCTCGCCCAGGCCATTACCGATGCGGTGACCGATATCCTCGAACTGGACCGCGGCGCAACCCAGGTCCTGATCGAGGAGCACGACCGGGACAATTGGGCGATCGGCGGCGAATTGCTGAGCGACCAGCACCGCGCCGACGCGCTCCCCGATCTCGATTCGCTTTTCAAGAAGCCCGCCGCCAAAATCCCGGCTAAGCCACCAGCGCAAAAACCAGCAGCAAGACCGCGATCACGGCGATAAGCCCTCCAACCCAGACGGCGGGCGACAATCCGCTCCGCGGCCCGTCGGCGAAGGCCGGCGCCGCGGGGGCCGGCGCGGCGGCCGCTTCGACCTCCGGATCGGGGGCCAGGACGGGTACGGGAGCGAGCGCGGCGGCAAAGCGCTTGAAGAAGTCGTCGGCGATCTGTTTCGCGGCGCCGTCGATCAGCCGCTGGCCGATCTGGGCCAGCTTGCCGCCGACCTGGGCCTTGGCCGTGTAGGTCAGCACCGTGCCGTCGCCGTCCGGCGTCAAGACGACCTGGGCATCGCCCTTCGCAAATCCGGCCACGCCGCCCTGGCCCTCGCCGCTCAGCCTGCAGCTATGCGGCGGATCGAGCTCACCCAGCCGCACCTTGCCTTTGAACGTCGCACTGACGGGACCGATCTTGAGTCTCGCAGTTGCAACATAATCGGTGGGACTGGTTTTTAGGAGTTCTTCGCAACCCGGAATGCAGGCCTTGAGCACGGCCGGATCGTTGATTCCGTCCCAAACCCGTTGCGGGGGCGCGGAAATTAGATATCGCCCGGTGAAGTCCATGCGGTCCCTTTCTTTGTCTTCGATCTCGGGCGAGCCCGGCTGTCATCCCTCAAATGAGGGGGTAGGCGGCCGTCACGCCGGCATGCAGATTCCGTGCGGGCGCGAGGCGTTCTAGCGCAATTCAGCGGTAACTGGCACGGGGCGTTACATGGTGATGGCGGCGACGATTTCCCACGAGGGGGCAAGCCTGGAAGTCATGGGCTTGGTCAAATGGTTCGATCTGAACAAGGGCTATGGCTTCATCCGGCCCAGCGGCGGGATCGAGGGCGACATCCTGCTGCATCAAACCTGCGTGCGACAATCCGGCTTCAAGGCGGCCTATGAGGGCGCGCGCGTGGTGTGCGAAGCGGTTCAGGGCCCGCGCGGTTTGCAGGCGCGCCGTCTGATCTCGCTCGACAATTCCACCGCGCAGGCGGTGCCGCCGACCAGTCCGCGTCCCAGCCGCTATCTGGCGGAGCCGGAAGGCGAGGCGTTCGAGGCCACCGTCAAATGGTTCAACCGCGGCAAGGGTTACGGCTTCGTGTCGCGCGGCCCCAACACGCCGGATGTCTTCGTCCATATGGAAACCCTGCGGCGCTCCGGGATCCGGGAGCTGCGCCAGGGCCAGCGGGTCCAAGTGCGCACCGGTGCCGGGCCCAAGGGCGAGCTTGCGGCCGAAGTGACTCTCATCGATCCTTGAGGCGTCGCTCAAGCCCGGGGTACCGATGTCCGACGTCGCGGCGCGTTTCCGCGCGTTCCAATCCGAAGCTCCGCACTGGATCGCGCTGCTGGCGCAGGTGCCGGCGCGCCATGTGCGGCGCCACGACACCACCCATCCGGCCTTTCACGGCTGCATCGACTGGCATTCGGCCTGCCACGCGACCTGGGCGCTGCTGGCCTATCGCGGGCTGACCGGCGACGGCGCCTATGATGCCGTCATCGACGACATCCTGATGCCCGCCAAGATCGCCGCGGAGGCGGCCGATCTTGCGGCGCACCCGCAATTCGAGATGCCCTATGGCCGCGCCTGGTTCCTGCGCCTGGCGCTGGAGGATCGGCTCGTGACCGGCTCGACGCGCCTCACCTTTGCGGCGCGCGATGTCGCCGCGTCGCTGACCGCCATTTATCGCAGCCGGCTGACCGATCCCTTCGCGCGCGAATACGCCAATCCCTGCTGGGCGCTGATCAATCTCATCGACTATGCCGATGTCGAGGGCAGGGCGGACATTGGCGACATCGTTCGCCATGCCGCCGCCGAACTGGCGCCGTTCCTCGAACGCCTGCCGCCGCAAAGCGAGGAGGAGACTTGGCCCGATTTCATGGCCGTGACGCCGCTGTTCTGCGAGCTGATGGTACGGACCGGCGCCGTCAAGCCCGCGGAGGTCATGGCCAAGGCCGGCGCGAGACTCAAGGCGCTGACGCCGATCCGCGTGCCGCGCAAGGCGCACCACTTCGCCCTGAATTTCAGCCGCGGCTGGGCGCTTCTGGCGATGGCCGCCGCCGTGGGCGACGACGCCCTCCTTGCCAACGCGCTCGATCATATCGAGACCAATCTGTTCCGGCCCTCCTGGTGGCGCGGCGACTATCGCGCCGTCGCCCACTGGGTCCCGCAATTCGGAATCTTTGCGCTTCAGCGCGCGATGCGGCAGACTTTTGCGGCATGAAGCACCGGGACGCGATTTTCCGTTTCGCCGTCGGCTTTGCGGTCGCGCCGGCCCTGCTGGCGTCCTGCACCCTGCCGCCGGAGCGCGATGCCGGCCTGGCGGTCACGACCATCCGCATCGACACCGCCGGCGGGCCCAAGGCCTTCCGGGTGGAGATCGCGGACGACGTCGCCTCGCAGCAGCACGGCCTGATGAACCGGCGCGCGCTGGCGCCCGATGCCGGCATGCTGTTCGACTTCCACCGCGAGGCGCGGGTCGCCTTCTGGATGAAGAACACACCGCTGCCGCTCGACATGGTTTTCATCCGCGGCGACGGCACGGTCTCCTCGGTCGAGCCCAATGCCGTGCCCTATTCGACCGCCTCGATTCCCTCCAGCGAACCGGTGCGCGCGGTGCTCGAGATCAATGGCGGGCGCGCCCACGATCTGGGCATCCGGCCGGGCGACAGGGTGCGGGCGGACATCTTCCATGACCTCGGCGATTGAACCGCGGGGCCGTGCTTGCCGGACCCCGGCGCATCGGCTATCTGACCGTCGGACCGGGGCGTAGCGCAGTCTGGTAGCGCATCTGCTTTGGGAGCAGAGGGTCGCGTGTTCAAATCACGCCGCCCCGACCAGTCGATCGAAGGAGCGATGAGGCCCATGCGCGCGCGGATCTATCAGCCGGCCCGGAACGCCATGCAGTCCGGCAAGGCCCGCACCAAGCAATGGCTGCTGGAATACGAGCCGGAATCGCGCCGCGCGCCCGATCCGCTGATGGGCTGGACCAGTTCTTCGGACATGCGCCAGCAGCTCTGTCTCGAATTCGACAGCAGCGAAGAAGCCGTCGCCTATGCCGAGAAGAACGCCATCCCTTACCAGGTGTTCGAGCCGCACAGACCGGCCGCGAAGGCGAAGTCCTATTCGGACAATTTCCGCGTCGATCGCAAAATCCCCTGGACCCATTAGGCGCCGTCGCGGATCGGGCATCGCGCGGCAGAATCTGCTAGATACCGCTCCCGACGACGTTTGTCCGGACCCGTAGCTCAACCGGATAGAGCAGCCGCCTTCTAAGCGGCAGGTTGCGTGTTCGAGTCACGCCGGGTTCGCCATTTGCGCCGCCTCTGGCGGGGCACGCTGTCCGGCGACGGACACCGCTTACCGTTCGCCGGCATCGATCGATGGGACAAGCAATGAGACGCCTCGCGGCAGCGCTGACCGCCATCGTCTGCTGCACGGCCGGCGCCGGCGCCATCGACAACACGGCGCTGACGCCCGCCGATTGCGACGCGCCGAGCCAGGCATCGCCGGTCTGCGCGGCGTCTCGCGCCTGGAACGCGGCCGACGCCGAGGCCGCGCTGGGCCCGCATGCGCTGATCGTCGTTTCCGAGGGCGACACGCTCAGCGTGCTGGTCCGCCAGAGCGAGGGTCCGGTATCGGCCTGCTGCACGATTTCCGCGCCCATGGTCCGCATCGCCGGCAGCGATCTGTGGACGCTGTCGTTCAAGCTGTACCGGCCCGACCGCGCCGTTCTCGATATCGGGCCGACGGCATCGGGTGCCAATGCCGTCGTCTATTACGGCGCGCATGTGCCGCAACTGCCCATCACCTCCAGGCTGCTCGGCACGCTGGTGGACGACACGCTCGACAGCGGCATGGTCGATGGGCCGCGGCGCCTCACCGTCTATCTGCCGCCCAGCTATGACAAATCGCGGCGCTATCCCGTGGTCTATCTGGCGGATGGACAGGCGCTGCGGGCGCTGGCGCCGGGCATCGAAGCCCAAATCGTGGTCGGTCGGGCGCGGCCGCTGATCGTGGTGGGGCTGTGGGCGGCGCCGCGCCTGGCCGCCGCGCAGGGCCGCGAATACCTGCTCGGAACCCCCGAATATAACCGCCACAACGCGTTCGTCTTCTCGCAGGCGATGGCGTTCGTCGAACGCAAATATGGCGCCTCGGCGCGGCCCGAAGACCGGATGCTGGCCGGTTTTTCCGGCGGCGGCGCCTGGGCCCTGTCGGCCGGCATCGCGCACGCCAAGGAGGTGGGAAACATTGCGGCGTTCTCGCTCGATTGGAGGCCGGCGCTCTACGATATCGAGGCGTCCGACCGGCCGCGCCTTTATCTTGCGGCCGGCTTCCTGGAACCCCAATCCGATGGGTTGACGGCGGAGGCGGCAAGTCGCGCGCGCGCCGCGCCGGCGCCGCTGTTGTTCGAGGAGTTCGCGTCCGGCCATGCCTTGATCGCCTGGCGCACGATGCTGCTCGATGCGCTCGCCTGGTCCTTTCCGCGCCAGGGCTGACGGCGAACCGCTCGCACATCGCCCGATTGCGCTAGCGGCCCTCGATCTGCCCGCACATCGCGTCGGTGTGGGCATTCATCCGTTCGGGCCGGTTGAGGGTGATCCGCGCGATCCCCGGCTCGGGCGTCTCGAACAATATGGCGCTTGTCGTCATGGCCGGCCGCTCCGTGTCCCGGCGGCCAGCGGATCACGAGGATCGGGACGGCTCAAGGGACGCAAATCCCGGCCCTCCGGGCAGGGGGCGACGATGTTGAAGACGGCGCCCGCGACGCAGGCGGCCTGCCGCGCGGCGGAAGCCGTTTCCCCGCTGTCAAGATTGACGCCGCCGTCACGCGAGCTAAAACGCGCCGTCTTTGGCGGACAAGTCCATGAAAATCGTCGGCGGTAAATGGTCCAACTGGTCTGGCGGCGTGGTGTGCAAGCCGGCACAGATCGTGGCGCCCAGGGATGAAGTCGAACTGGCGGCCGCCGTGCGCACCGGCAAGGCTCCGGTGCGCGTGCCCGGCACCGGCCATTCCTTCACGCCGCTGAACGCGACCGACGGAACGCTGATCGATCTGGCCGCCTTCACCGGCCTGCAGGGCTTCGATCCGCACGCCCAGGTCGCGACATTCGGCGCGGCGACCAATCTCTGGGAGATCGGCGCGCTGATCCATCCGCTCGGCTGCGCCCTCAAGAACATGGGCGACATCGACCGCCAGACGCTGGGCGGCGTGGTCGGCACCGGCACGCACGGCACCGGGATCACGCTCGGAAGCCTGTCCTCCGAGGTCGCCGGCTTCCGCCTGCTGCTCGCCAGCGGCGAGGTCATCCATTGCTCGGCCGACGAGAACGCCGAGATTTTCGCCGCCGGCCGCACCTCGATGGGCACGCTCGGCGTCATGGTCGAGATCGCGATGAAGGTGCGCGAGGTCTATAAGCTGTCGGAGAAGAACTTCCTGCTGCCGATCGACGAATTGTGGGAGCGGCTGGACGACCTTGTCGCCTCGAACCGCCATTTCGAGTTCTTCTGGTTTCCCTATTCCGACGTCGCGGTCTGCAAAGCGCTGAGCGAGAGCGATGCCGATGCGCCGGAGCCGCGCACCGCCGATTATGCGAAGGCCCGGGGCGAGAGAAGCTCGTCCGAGGCCCGCCTGTTCGAGATCATCAACGAAGTCCTGCCCTATGCCCCGTTCCTGCTGCGCCCGGCGCACCGGCTGTTCTCCGGCGGCATGAGCGCGGGCAACCGTGTGCGCTGGAGCCACGAAATCTTCCCCAGCCCGCGCACCACAA
>DASWOE010000348.1:0-13896 GCA_036398875.1 Rhizomicrobium sp. | reverse complement strand
CGCAGCCGCCTTGTCCATGGCCGACGCGCTCGCAGGTGCAGAGCGGCAGGAACGCACCGGGATCGCCGGCAAGATAGGCGGACAGCGCGGCGCATTCGCGCGCACAAGCCGCGCCGCGGACGGGGTTCCGTCCGGCCGGACGCGGCCGGCCGTCGGCCGGCGGCTCCGGCGCCTGCTCTTGCCTGTGGAACAATGCGTTCAGCACCACGTCGCTCCTGGATGGCTCTGGACATACTATAGTATACAGATAGACTATAATATGTCTTTTGTGGAGTGTCGCCGTGCGACCCCAGGTCGAAAACTTTCGAACGGCCCTGCCGGCCAGCCCGGCCGAGAGCATGCGGCTGGTGCACCGGTCCGACGTCTCCCAGCCGGCGGCGGCGGCGCTGCGGGTGATCGAACGGCTCACGCATGGCGGTCCGCGCCCTTCCGGCGATGTCGAGGATGTCCGCCGCCGCTATGAGGAGAGCCGCCGGCCGCTGCTGGCGCCGCTCGAAGACATCGACAGCCTGTTTCAGGCCTCGCCGCGGACGGGCGAGGGGCCGACGGTCCGCGTCATCCGGCCGAAAGGCAGCGCCGGCCAGATCGTTCCGGCCATCGTATATCTTCACGGCGGCGGCTGGACGGTCGGCACATTCGAGATCTACGAGCCGCTGTGCCGCCAGCTTGCCAACGCGACCGGCAGCGTCGTCATCTATGTCCGCTACCGGCTGGCGCCGGAACATCCGTTTCCCGCGGCGTTCGAGGACACGCGCAAGGCGCTCGCCTGGGTGCATGCCAATCATCGCTGGCTCGGCGTCGATCCGACGCGGATCGGCATCGCGGGCGACAGTTCCGGGGGCAATCTGGCGGCTTCCGTCAGCCTCGCGGAGCGCAACGACCGCTCGCCGTACCGCCCGCGATTCCAGATCCTGCTCTATCCCTGCCTCGACATGCGGGCGTGCATGCCGTCGCACAAGACGTTCGCCGAAGGCTATCTGCTGACCGCCGATCTCTATCGCTGGTATCGGCAGAACTATGTCGGAAGCTATCCCAAGCATCAGCACTGGCGCCTGTCGCCGCTCTACGCGCATGAGCTGGCGGATCTGCCGCCGGCGGTCGTGCTCTATGCCGGATTCGATCCGTTGCGCGACGAGGCCGCGGCCTATGTGCGGCGCCTGCGCGACGCCGCCGTCCCGGTCGAGGCGCTCCATTTTCCGGACATGATCCATGGCTTCATGACCATGGGCGGCGCGATACCGACCGCGAGCGTCGCCGTCCGCCGCGTGAGCGAGGCGCTGGCGCGCCTGCTGCGCGATTGACGGACCGGCTGGGCGGTGAAAGCCTGCTATCGGCATGACATCGCAACTGCCCGTCATCGACGTCGCGCCGCTGTTCGGCGGCGATCCGGCATCGCGCGCACGAACCGCCGGCGCGATCGGCGCGGCCTGCCGCACGCACGGCTTCTTCTATGCCTCCGGTCACGGCATCGCGGCCGCGCTTCTCGAACGGCTGGATGAGGCGGCGCGGGAGTTTTTCGCGCTGCCGCAGGCGGAGAAGAACGAGATCGCCATGGTCCATGGCGGGCCGGCATGGCGCGGCTATTTTCCCGTCGGCGGAGAGCTGACCTCCGGCGAACCCGACAACAAGGAAGGCCTCTATTTCGGCGGCGAGCTCGGCGCCGACGATCCGCGCGTCCGGCGCGGCCTGCCGCTGCACGGCGCCAATCTCTTTCCCGCCAGGCCCAGGCGCCTGCGGCCGGCGGTGAACGCCTACATGGCGGCCGCCACCGAAACGGCGCAGGCCGTCCTGGAAGGCATCGCGCTCAGTCTCGATCTCGACGCCGGCTATTTCCGCCGGCACTACACGACCGATCCCACGGTGCTGTTCCGGATATTCCAGTATCCGGCGAGCGACGCCGCCGACGCGCGCTGGGGCGTCGGCGAACACACCGATTACGGGCTTCTGACCCTGCTCGCGCAGGACGATCGCGGCGGGTTGGAAGTCAATACGCGCGACGGATGGATCGACGCGCCGCCCCTGCAGGGAACGCTGGTGTGCAACATCGGCGACATGCTCGACCGGCTGACCGGGGGCGCCTACAAATCCACGCCGCATCGCGCGAAGAATGTGAGCGGACGCGGGCGCCTCTCCTTCCCGTTCTTCTTCGATCCCGGCTTCGACGCCGAAATCCGGCCGCTGCCGGCGCGCGACACGGTGATCGACGACTGGCGCGCCCGCTGGGACCGGGCCAGCGTGCACGACTTCACCGGCACCTATGGAGACTATCTGCTCGGCAAGGTCTCGAAGGTTTTCCCCGACCTCAGCCGCGACGTGATCGCCTAGAACGATTCCGCCCAGGGCCGCAGGTCGAGCTCCAGCGTCCAGGCGCTGCGGTGCTGATGGTGCAGCGTCCAATAGGCGTCCGCCATCGCGTCGATCTTGAGCAGTCCATCGGGCCCGCGCTGATCCTTGAGTTGCGGCACGCGCGACAGCAGCCGCTCGCCCTCGATGCCGCCGTCGATCACGACGTGGCCGACATGGATGTTCTTGGGCCCGTATTCCCGCGCGATGCTCTGCGCCAGGGCGCGCAGCGCCGCCTTGGCCGCCGCGAAGGGCGCGAAATTCGCCTTGCCGCGCAGGCTTCCGGACGCACCCGTGAAGATCAGCGTGCCGCCGCCCTGCGCGAGCAGAACCGGAAGCGCCGCCTGCGCGACATGGAAGCCGCCGAGCGCATGCTCGCGCCAATGCCGTTCGAACTGTTCCTCCGTCACCTTCAGGAACGGCGCGGGATTGTTGCCGCCGGCATTGTGGACCACGACCGCCAGCGGCCCAAGCGCCTCGGCCGTGGCGACAAATCGCGCCACGTCCGGTGCGTTGGAAGCGTCGCCGACGACGCTTGCGACCTTTGCACCGGCGCCGCTCAACCGCGCGGCCGTTTGCGCCAGCTTCTCCGCGCTGCGCCCGGCGATCGCAACGGCAAAGCCGCCCGATGCGAACCGGCGCGCGATCGCGGCCCCCAATCCCTCCGAAGCGCCGACACCGACGACAAGAACGCTTTGGGTCATTTTTGAACTCCTTGGGGTGCTCTGGCGCGGCATCCCGGAAAGTCTAGGGAACCGGTAGGATACGTCCAGCCGCATTCGCGCTGAGGGCCCATGCGGAAATGCCCTGTCGCGCCGAAGCGGACTGTGCGATCCGGCGCGCCTGCTGGGCGATTTCCGGCATCGCGGTGATCTCCCACCATTTGCCCCGGGTGAGCGCGCCCATCGCGAAAAGCCCCGGCTGGACCGCACCGTCCTGGTCCAGCACGCGGTCCTCGTCATCGACATCGATGCCAAGGCCGGCGGCTCCGGGCCGCGCCAGGCCGCGTGCGATCAAGGTTTTCAGCAATGTCCCCGGTCCGCGCTCGGCGTCCGCATTCGGTCCGCTGCAATTGACCACACGGCCAAACGCCAAATCGTGCCGGCCCGATCGCGTTTCCACGCGGGCGCGCACCGAATTGCACGCCGGCGACAGCTCAACGAGCCGCCCGCGCAGGACTTCGACACGGCCCTCGGCAATCGCATTGGCCATCTGGCTTCCCTGGCGCGGCGCGACACGGTGGCGATGGGCATTGAAGAAGGCCAGGCCATGGCGCAGCGCCCGACGCTTGTCGGCCTCGCCCAAGGCGGACCACGCGTCATGCCAGTGCGGACGCATGGCGTCGATGAACGCTTGCCATCCCTCCGCGGGGGCGTCCCGCCTTACCGCGGAACGCAGAGACCGGATCAGGACGGAGGCGCGCGCGGGAAAGGGGGCGGGCAGGGGCGTGCCGCCGCCATGCCGGACATGCGCCTGCGGCAGCCGCCCGTGGCGCGACAGCAAAACGATCTTTCCGCGATGGCCGCGCTCAAGCAGCGACAAGGCCGTATCGACCGCCGTCAAGCCGGTGCCGACGATGAGAATGCGCGCCGTCGCCTCCACGGTCCAGGGCGCCCAGGGATCGTCGATGACGGCGTGGGCGAGATCCTCGCCGAGCTGCGCGGCCAGCGGCTGCGGCGGCCCATGGCCGGTCGCGAGAACGACGTTGCGCGCGGGAAGGACGCCATCGGCATGGAAGACCGTCCACCCCGCCCGCTGCCTTGCGAGCCCGACGACCTCGGCCGTCGTGACGGTCAAATCGATCTTGTCGCGAAACTGGAGCCGCGTGCGCTCCACCAGGTCGCAGAGATACTGCCCATAAAGTTCCCGCCGGACGAAGCCTTGGCTCCCATCCGGCATGCCGATGTGGCGTTCGCGAAGCCAGTCCACGAACTGATCCGGCTCGCCTGCGTCCGCCGACATCTTCTCGGCGGGAACGTTGAGGACATGGGCGGGGTCGCGCGTGGCATAGGCGATGCCGCGGGCAAAGTGGGAACCCGGCCCCAGGATGGTCACCGCCAGCGGTTCCCGCGCATTGCGCGCCAGCGCGCGGAACAGGGCGACCGAGGCCGCGCCATCGCCGCAGATTGCCACGTCTTGCCGGTTCACCGTCGATCCTCCAATGCCGTGTAGACAACGGCGCACCCGGACCTTCGTGACAGCAGCCCGTACAAATTTGCGGGCAGGGCATGCGAGACAGGCGGGATAAAGTCTATTGACTTGATAGAGTATTAGCGATCCGATGGACGTCCGCAATCGCTATTTTGGAGGCCCGGATGAATATCCACGCCCTCGACCAGCTCGCCGGCGTGCGGGCGACGCTTCACTACCTGACCCGCACCGGCGTCAAGCCGTACAGCTATACCTTCGATCCGCCGCCGGGCGTGCCGCCGCGTTCGGGCGAGGTCAACAGCGTGGACAACATCCTGATCCGCGACGGCCGCCCCGTCGCCGGCGATCTGTCGCTCGACGAGCAGGGCTTTGCCTTTCGCCGCCACGAATCGCGCGTCGAGGATTTCTACGACGAGGATGAACTGCGCGCCGTGTATTATCCGGAAATCGAGGCGCTGCTGAAGCGCGAGACCGGCGGCGACAAGGTCGTGATCTTCGACCACACCATCCGATCGGTTCCCAAGGCGAAGGATGGCATCGAGGGCATGCGCGAGCCCGTCCGGCGCGTCCACAACGACTACACCGAGTTTTCCGGCGTCCGCCGCGTCCATGACAATCTGAGCTGGGAAGAGGCCGTCGCGCGGCTGCGCCATCGCTTCCTCGAGGTGAATGTCTGGCGGCCCATCCGCGGGCCGCTGGAGGATACCCCGCTCGCCGTGCTCGACGGACGCACGCTCGCGAAGGAGGACCTGATCCCCAGCGATCTCATCTACCGGGACAAGGTGGGCGAGACCTATGCCGTCCAATACAGTCCGCGCCATCGCTGGTTCTACTTTCCGCGCATGCAGCGCGACGAGGCGGTCCTGATCAAGGGCTTCGATTCCGACATCACCAATCCGGCCCGCTTCGCGCCGCATACCGGCTTCGACGATCCGACGGCGCCTTCCACCGCGCTGCCGCGCGAAAGCATCGAAGTGCGGGCGCTGGTGTTTTTCGGGCCGCCGGCATGACCGCCGCGCGCCATCGTCTTGCGCCGGCCGGCGCGTCCTGAGACGACCTTGCGCTGCGGCGTGCGACGCAGCCGTTACGGCCGCTCCAAGGGCGTTTCAGGCTCGGTTTTGTCCGGCGGCGCCGGCGCGCGCAGGGCGCGCGAAATCTCATCGAGCTTGGAATAGAGGCCAAACACCGTGACGAGCACGACAAGGTTGATCCCAAGGCTTGCCATTAAAAGCATGTCGCGAAACCTTCGTTGAATGGACCGCCGTGGCCGAGGCCCGAACGGCGCGAGTATAGCTGCAACGAGGCCGACGTCCGGTCATCCGGTCGCTGCCTGCCCAGGAGTCCGATCTTGCCCGGCGCTCGGCACTTCACAAGGCCGCACAGTTTTGAGCATAATCCTCGCGGCAACGGCAAGAAGGCGAACAAAAAATGGCGGCGACTGGACTGGTATTCGAGGATTTTGCCGACAAGGTGGGCCAGGTCTTCACTGTCGGATTCGCCGACGGGCCCGCGGTGGCGCTGACCCTGGCGGAAGCCGAGCGCCTGAAGGCGTATCACGTGCCGCCGGACGGCCGTCTGCCCTTCTCGCTCATCTTCCTGGGGCCGAGCGAGGCGACGCTGCCGCAGCGGCTCTATTGGCTGGAGCAGGACACGCTCGGACAGATCGAGTTGTTCCTGGTTCCCGTCGGCCGGGACGCGCGCGGGGTCCAGTATCAGTCGGTGTTCAACTGACGGCGTTCGGGGTTTGCGGCATCCATTCCATTTCGAGATGGATGTCGTGGTCCATGACGTCGATAAAGCCCAGGCGCCGATAAAGCCTGAGCGCCGGATTCAGCTTTTCCACGAAGATGCCGACCCCGCGACCGCTGGCGCTGCCTTCCGCCTGCAGCGCCTCCAGCATCTGCGTGCCGATTCCCTTGCCGCGCCATTCGGGCATGAGCGCGATATCGACGACGTGCAGCCGGCTTGGCCGGTCCTGCAGATAGAGGCGCCCCATCGGGCTGCCGCGGTGTTCCAGCACTTCGAAGCGGCAATCCCGTATGCGGGTGCGGTAATCGTGCCGCTGTGCCTGGAACTGCTGGGCAAGGAACGCCGCCTTCTGCTCCGGCGTCCAGGGAATCGGCGCCAGTTCCGCTTCGCGCGTCGAGGCGTAAAGCCGCGCCAGAAACGGAACGTCTTCGTCCGTCTCCCGCCGCAGCTCATAGCCCTCGGAACGCAACGCCGCCGGCAGTTCGAATGCCGGCGGCGCTCTGAACCCGGTCACGACGCGTCCGCGTCAATTTTGCGACGGGAAGACGCCGAAGAGCGAGATGCAGAAGTTGATGACCAGGAAGGGCTGGCGGTTTTCATGCGGCTGCGAGCCGCCATTCGGCGAAATCGTCTTGGGCGAGAACGGCGCTGTAACGGTGGTCGGCGTCGTCTTCCAAACCTTGTTCGGCGGCGGCGAGCCGGACACATACGAGTCGGGCCCGGGTATCGCCGTATTTTCGGTCGTCGTCGATGTCGTGGCGGCGGCCACCGCATGCTTATGCATCGGCATTTCCGTGTTGAGGATTGTGACGCTGTTGGAGCCCATCACCTCGCCCAATACCGTATTCATCGTGGAACTCTGGCCCCAATGCATCGGAATGGAGCCTTGAAGATTGGGCACGCCAAAATTCGTTGTGCCGTTGCCGCCAAAGGTGGTGCCAAGAATGGCGAACAGCACCTGGTATTGTGCAATGGGGAGCAACCCCCCATTGCACAAAGCCCAACCGGTCGGCGCGAAGTCGAAGCCGAAGGTGCGAATTTCACCGACAAAGGGGTCCATGATCCTCTCCTCAATTCCGCGACGGAAAGATGCCGACGAGGGCGATGATGAAACTCACGCAAACCGACGGCATCAGATTGCTATGTGGCTGGCTGCCGCCGGCCGGACCGCAAACGGATGCGTTCATCGGCAGGGGCGTCACCGGCGGCTGTCCCGAGACGTCGTGCACATAGAACCGAGGCGCGGGATTGCCCACGGTCGGCTGCGCCAGGAGGGAGTTGTTCGCGATCGTGTTGCCGGTCGCGACGACCGCCGTGGCGTTGAACGTATGGCTATGATTGGGCATCGTCAGCTGAATCAACGTCACCGCCGGCGTGCCGCCGGCCTGTCCCAATTCGTAGCTCGACAAGCCCAGTCCCTGCCCCATATGCAGGGGCACGCTCGACTGCATATTGGGCAGTGCAAAGTTCGAGGTCCCGTTGCCGCCATAGGTCGTGCCAACCAGCGAGAACAGCGCGGCATTCTGGGAAATGCTGAGAAACTGGCCGTTGCAGAAGGCAAAGCCGCGCGGCGCGAAATTTCCGCCGAACATCAGAATCTGCCCAAGATAGATGTTGCTCATCGAAAAGCCCCTTTCGATCGTTCGCTGCTAGTTGCGCGACGGGAATATGCCGACGGTGGCGATGCACCAGTTCAGCACGAGGTAAGGCTGCAGATTCTCGTGCGGGGTGTTGCCGCCAACGGGCGAGACCGTACCCGGATTGATCGGCTGCAATGCATTGGTGTCGGCCGCGTAGAATGAATCCGCCGGCGGGGTGTTCTTGTGCACGGCTGCCAGCGCGGCGCCCACGGTCGGCGGATTTTCGTCACCCTGATCGGCCGTGCCGAAAAAGGCGTGGCTGTGCATCGGAATCTGATTGATGTTCAGCGTCACCCCTTCCAGCCCACCAATCTCACCCATCGTGTATGTGTTGCCCTGATAGGCGCCCTGGCCCATCGGGGCCCGGCTTTGCAAGTTTGGCAGTGCAAAGGTCGAGGTGCCATTGCCTCCATAATAAGTACCGATAAGTGCAAACAACGCCGTGTTCTGGCTCACGCTCATCAATTGACCATTGCACATTGCCCAACCGCGCGGCGCGAAGTTAAATGAGAATGGTTGGATTTGCCCAATAAAAGGCTGTGTCATCTCTTTTCTCCCGGCCGCCCTTATTTCATCCGTAAGTTGGCAAAATACTCTGCTCTACACAATAAAAAAATTGGCTATATTTATGTCATTTGCGGACTTCGCCGGGCTCGACCGCTCTTGACATGCTGTCTCTGCAAGTCCGTAGGACTTGTCGCCGGTTTCCGTGTAGATTAGTATGTGTTCAAGTGAATGTGGTGTCGCTTTATTTATTGGGGGCCGAAATGGGGGATGGTTTTTGTAGTCGCGAAGTGGAGACGTCCGCCGTGGCGGCTGACGAAGTGGCGCGCAGGCGTTGGGAGACTCCGCGTGTGATTGTAAGCAGCACGACCGGAGCGACCGAAAAGGTGTCATCGACAAGCCAGCACTTTTCCGCCGGCTATTTCTATTCCTGATTTGTCGGTCGGCAGGCCGCTACGCCGATCTTGACTACCGGTTGTCCCGCAAGAACCAGTCGATAAAGCGGGCTTTCAGGAGCGATGGGAGCACTATTTGTGCTGCTCTTGTGCGTGCGCGTCGGTGTCGTCCGGACAGCGACCGATCGAGCAGGCGGTTCATCTGTGCAAATTCGAAATAGCCGGCAAGCTTGCGCGACGGGCGCAATCGCTCCAGTTCCGCGCGAAGCTGGGGCTCCATCGCTTTCATCATGTCCACAAAGTCCGGAATGATGTCGTCGTCGCTGCGAACCCGGTCCTGGAATTCCTTCGGATAGACTTCTTCGAGCGCACGGCGGCCCAGATGGCGGTTGCGGCCATTCTTGAAATATAGATCCTCCGGAAGCGCCAGCCCGAGTTCGACGACGCGCCTGTCGCAGAACGGTTGCGTGAACTCCATTCCCCGATGCGCCGCAAGCAGCGCCACGTCCCGGAACGTGTCGTCCCGCATGAGGCGCAATATCAGGCGCTGGGTATCGCGCATGCGGAGTCGATTCTTGGGCGTCGCCACCAGGCGGGCTTCTTCGACGTCCCCCTTCGCCAGCAGCGCTCTTGCATAGCGGCGATTGATGGGATGCTCGAACCATATCGGCCGGAAGCCGCGGTGGAACCGGGCCCAGATTGCTTTTATCTCGGGCGGGGTCAGGTAATAGAGCACGTTGCGCAGCGCCCCCAGCCAGACGGGGCGGCCGGTATGACGCCTGAGTGCCCGCAATTCGCGCCAGGCGCGGCGCCACCGGCCGTTCGCCACGAACCAGGCCACGCCGGCGACGCCGCGCGGATTCAGGGTCTGGTCGCCGCCTTGCCCGTCCATGGCCAGCCTTACGCCCGCCGCCGCCAGCGCCTGCAGCATCGCGCCGACCGCGAAGTCGTAGCTGCCCGCGGGCATTTCGCGCGCGACATAGCTCTCGTCCGCGCCGCTCAGCGCATTCAGGCCCTCGCGGGTGACATAGCGCACATCCAGATGCGGCATGTGGCGCGCGCACATATCCGCCCAGCGGCGCGCCTGCGTCAGCGGCCCCCGATATCCCTCCGGCATGACCGATGCCGCAGCGATCATTCTGCGCCCCGGCGGCAGAGCCGCGCCGGAAAGACCGGCAATCGCCGAACTGTCATAGCCGCCACTGAGAAACAGACCCGGGTTGCGCAGCAGGCGCCGCACGCGGCAGCCCACGGCCTCGCCCAGCACGCGGCGATACGCCTCGACGTAATAGTCTTCGTCCCGTTTGAGATGCTCGTGGCCGGCCTCGACCTGCCAGAAGCACTTCACCGCCTGCACGCCATCGGCCGACAGGACCATCGTCGAGGCGGCCGGAAGTTGCGCGACATCGCGAAACGGCGTCCGTCCCGGGCGCAGCCTGCGCTCATGCATCAGGGCGCGGCCCAATTCGATCTCGTCGATCGCACGGGGCACATCTGGCATCGTCCACAATGCCGGGATCTCCGTGGCGAACGCGAAGAAATCCCTGCCGCGATGGAAATGGACATAGCGCTGGCCCATGTGATCGCGGGACAGGATGAGTTTCTGCGCGCGCCCGTCCCAGATGGCGAAGGCGAAGTCGCCGAGCAGATGTTCGGCCGCGTCCTCGCCCCACATCCTGTAGGCACGCAGAACGAACGCGCTGTCCGGCTGGTCGCGGCAGTGCTCCGCGCCAAGACCGAACGCCTGCGCGAGCTCGTCGCGATTGTCGATGCGGCAATCTGCGACGAGCCAAATATCGGCTTCGCGATCATGGATCGGCTGTGCCTCGAACAGATCCTCGCCGTTGACGCGCAGCAGGCAATGTCCGAGTCCGATCCGTCCATCGACGGACAATTTCCGGCCGTCGGGCCCGCGATGCGCCATGCGGCCGGCCATCCGCTCGAGTTCGCGCCGGTCCGCATTCGCGCCGTCGAAACGCAAAATTCCGAAAATGGCGCTCATGCCGTCATACGAAACAGGCGATTTCGGCCAGATGGAGCGGGACCGGATAGCCGGTGACCTCCACGCCGGCCGCATCCAGCCAGGCATGGGCTTCGAGGGGCTTGTCCGCGCCCCTCCCCGCTCCGAAATGCAGCACCGTGGCCACGCCGCGGCCGCGCAGCATGAATTGGGCGGCCATGGCTTGCGGCAGGCACACCGCCCGGAACGGAACATGGCGCGCCGCGCGCGTCACCGCCCAGCCGATTTCCCGCGCCAGCGCCGCGTGCTCGGCAGGCGCCTCGTCCCCTTTCGTTTTCGCGCGCGGGTCGCTGGGCGGCACAAAGGCGCCGAGCCTTTTGGCGAGTCGGGGAAAGGGAATGACGACCAGCGCGAGCCTTGCCGCCAGCAGGTACAGCACCGCTTCCACGACCAGCCGGCGGCGGTCGCCGCCGACCTTCGCGAATCTACGCAGCGGATGGCGGATCGAGTTCTGCCGCGCCATGCATCACCAGAGCGTTGAGGAAATCCTGCACTTCGGCGCGGCACATCTGCGGCGTCACGTCGAACTCCTGCACCAGCCGGGTACAGATGGCGTCGAGGGTCTGCGGCTCCTCGATCAACTCCCACACCCGCGCGCCCACCGCGCTAAGGCCGATGTAATTGCCCTTTTCGACGCTCATCATGACAAGCTCTTCGCCGACCTTGGCCACCAGCCAATCTCCGGACTTTTTGACGATCATGCAACCTCTTCCGCTTCTGCCGGCATCGGCCTGATCGACAATTCGTAGCCGAGCCTGCGCATCGTCGCGCCGTGATCCGCTTCGATGCGCGCAACCTGCTTGGCGGTCAACTCGTCGCGCCAGGCGCCCGCTTCGCCGCGGCGAAAGAACCGCACGTTCGGCCGCGGCGCCTCGCCGAAGCCCTTTTGTCGTTCCTGCGCCCGCAATTGGTCGAAATTCGCCAGGGCCGCGGCCCGCGCGATCGCGTCGGGCGATGCGGGAAATTTCGCAAACGCCAAGGCGCGCCCGAAGGCGGCGGCGGTATCGGCGTGCAAGTCCTCATAGCGAATGAGGTGGACGGGAATATCGGCCTGATCGAGCCAGCTCGCGACATGGCCGCTCCATCCGCGCAACCCTTGCCGCAACTGATAATATTGGGCCTTCAGAACCCCGCAAAACGCCGAGTCGCAATTGCCCATGAAGCGGACGGCGCCGTCCATATCCGTTCCGAGGTGGTTGGCCAGCGAAGGCGCCACATCGCGCGGATCGCGCACGATGACGATGGCGCCGTCTGCGCCGCGCGCGCCGGCCAGCAGCGGCTCCCCGGTCCGGGTCAGCGTGTAGGCGTCATGGACCTTGACGAAGCGGACGGCGGGAGCCGTCTCGGGCATGTCGTATTCGTCGTCCGCGGCCCCGTTCGCCAGCGCCTCGTAAACGCGCGGCCGCAGGCAATCGACCTCCTCATGGGTGAGCAGGCCGGAATCGACGAGCGTGAGATAGTCGAACGGACCGCGCGCGCTGGCGATGCCGCTGCGTTCCGGCAGCGCGTTGATGTCCACCGGCGTGCCGTCCCTGGCGGACAGGTTCGCCACCAGCATCCTGAACCAGGTGTTGCCGGACTTGGGATAGGAGGCGAGCCAGATCGTGCGGGTCACGCCTCGACCCCCTCCAGGAGCCCGATTTTGGTCCAGTGCGCACGAAGCGTCGAAATGACATCCGGAATCCCGGCGAAATCCGCCGCCCGGGTGAGATGAAAAATTCCGGCGCTATTGGCGATTGCGGCAGCGGCTTTGAAATAATCGGCTTTCTGCCCCATGCGGTTGACCAGCAAAGGCCGGTAGGCGTTGCGCCGCAGCAGGAGCGCCGAATCCACCACGTTCGGCTGCGCGACGCCGGGCGGATGCGCGGGCCGAGCCTGGCGCAGCACGTACACGGCACCGAGCGGCAGCGGCTCCCCGAAGGCCTTCTCGGGCTCGACATAGTATTTTTCCAAGCTCTTGCGCACCGGCGCGCGGCGTTTGTCGGCCATGTCGAGATTCTCGATCGCCTGACTCCACAATTTGAGCTGACGGCCGTCCGGCAGGACCATGGGAGCGCTGCCGTCGCGCAGGACGACGGCGCAAAGATCGTCGATGACGAACGCGAAGCGCTGCCGTTCCAATGCGGCGGCCATGGTCGATTTGCCGGCGCCGGAAGGTCCGCAGAACAGCACCGCCTTGCCGTTCACGCGAACCGCGCTGGCGTGGAGCACGATCTGGCCGCGCTGGTGCAGCAGGATTCCGAATACCGTTCCGATGATGAATATCGCGATATCTTCGAGAGGTGTCGCGTCCTCGGTTTGGACCGTCAGTTCGCGGCCTCCCTTGAGCAGGAAGCGCGCAATGCCGCGAATGCGGAGCAGAAAAAGATCGCCGGCGATCTGATAAGTGGGTCCGGTCGCTTGCGCGGCCGCAAGTTCCTGCGGCACGGCGCCAAGCCGGACGGTCACCTCCCAGTCGGTGTCATCGACCGGCGCCGAAGCGATTCCCGGCAGCTCGACTTCGCTCAAGACCGATAGGCCGCAGATGCGATAGGAATGCACGCCGTAAAATCCTCGATTTCGGCAAGCCCATGGCTCATCGGCCGAATTCGTCCAGTCTCGATATAGCATAGGTCGGCGGCCGGGGCTCGCAAGACCAATAATTGCAGCCCAATCGCAAACCCAGGCGCTTTGGCGCAAGGATACAAGCTTTATGCAAACCTTCCAAAGTCGGCGGACCGCCATGGCCCGAAGCCCATCGGTCGGCATCCGGCGCCCGGCGCGGCGATCCGCCATGGGGCCATGCCCGGCTCCCTGGAAGCGAATCGCGCAGCGGCCGCCAGCCGCTCGCGCCCGTCCGCGGCAAACGGGGTCCTGCTCGCGAACTTATTGCGCCGGTAGCGGGTGCCGGTTCGGGATTCGCGCTATATTGGCCGCCATGAACGACCGCGATTTCGCCGTTTCCGATACCGCTTCGATGCGGCCGCCGCTCTTCGCATTCGACAACAGCTATGTCCGGCTGCCCGAGCGGTTTTACGCGCGGCTGGCACCGACGCCGGTGGCGGCCCCGCGCCTTATCCGCGTCAACGCCGGCCTGGCCGACGCGCTCGGCATC
>DASWOE010000347.1:0-2092 GCA_036398875.1 Rhizomicrobium sp. | reverse complement strand
CCCGTCGCCGTGCCGAACAGGACCTGCGCCACCATCAATATGAGAAAGGCGCGGTTGTTGAGGGTTGCGGCCATCTCTCTCGCATATTGCAGGATCGACAGGCCGCGCGCCGGCGGCTGGCGCAGGATGGGGATGAATTTGTGCGTCCCCGCCGCCGAGATCAGGATCGCCACGAACATGACGATGGCCGCGGTCAGGCCGTAATGCGCGTAGCCGGTCTCGTTGAGCTGGCCGGTCTTGTGCGTCGCGTCGGGCACGAGGAACACGCTCAGCGCCAGCAGGAACATCGCCATGCCGCCGGTCCAGGCGAAGAACACCCGATAGGCCGATAGCGCCGTGCGCTGGTCGTAGCTGTCGGTGAGTTCCGGATTGAGCGCCGAGCTCGGGATCTCATAGCAGCTGATGAAGGTGCGCACGATCACCGAGACGACGAAGAGATAGATGAGCAGCGCGCCGGCGCTCCAAGGCGGCGGATTCCACAGCAGCAGATAGCTCACCGCCACCGGCAGGGCCGAGAGGTAGAGCAGGGGGTGCCGCCGTCCCCAGCGCGTGCGCAGATTGTCCGAAACCTGGCCGATGATGGGATCGAACAGCGCATCGACGCACAGGGCGGCGAACAGGATCAGGCCGACCTGCGTCGATGGCAGGCCCATCACCTGGTTGTAGAAAAGCAGCAGGATGGTCTGGAAGCCGTTGTCCTTGACGCCGAAGGCGATCGAACCGAGGCCGTAGAACAGCCGCGTGCGCAAGGTTCCGACCGCGCCCCGCAACGCCTCCCGGTCCTGTTCGGTGGGAATGGGCCTCGAATCCATGTCAGGGCGCCGACACGATCGCCGCCCGGTTTGCCTTGCGTAAGCCTGGATGAACCGGCCCGTCCGCCATCGCTGTGCTCCCCGTGGGCCGTGTTTCTTCCGCACGCTCCGGTCTTCGACGTTGCGGTATGGATCGCGGCCAAGTCAACCGAGGCCGCGGCTGCGCGCATCGCGCCCATGCGTCCGTCGCGTCATCGGCGTCCGAAAATGGCCACACCTCGCGGCGCCGATGCGCCATGATGGCGGTCATGGAGCTGCCGCCGCACGACGTCTGTTACCGCGCCATCGCCACGCGCGATGCCCGGTTCGACGGACGGCTCTTCACCGGGGTCAGGACCACCGGCATCTATTGCCGCCCGATCTGTCCGGCGCGCACGCCCAAGCCGCAGAACGTCACCTTCTGGCCCAGCGCCGCGGCGGCGCAGGAAGCCGGCTTCCGCCCCTGCCTGCGCTGCCGGCCCGAAATCTCGCCCGACGCCGCGGCCTGGCGCGGCACCTCGAACACCGTATCGCGGGCGCTGGCGCTGATCGCCGAAGGCGGTCTCGACGGCGAGGATGCTTCGCTCGCCGCGTTGTGCGACCGGCTCGGCGTCGGCGAGCGGCAATTGCGCCGGTTGTTCGACAGGCATCTGGGCGCCCCGCCGATCGCGGTGGCGCAGACCCGCCGCGTGCTGTTCGCCAAGCAGCTGATCCAGGAGACGCGGCTGCCGATGCGCGCCGTCGCCGACGCCGCCGGCTTCGGCTCGATCCGGCGCTTCAATGACGCGTTCCGCAAACTCTATCGCCGCGCGCCGTCCGATCTGCGCCGCCGGTCTGCCGCGCCCATCGTGCCGTCGAGCGTCACGTTCAGGCTCGGCTATCGCGCGCCGCTCGACTGGGACGCCCTTCTCGCCTTCCTCGCGGCGCGCGCCATCGCGGGCGTCGAATGCGTGGACAAGAACCGCTATGCCCGCACCATCGAGATCGACGGCGCGTTCGGCGCCATCCAGGTCGCGCCGGCCAGGGACCATCTGGAAGCGACGATCCGCTTCCCGAAGGTGACGGCGCTCCTCGCCATCGTGGCGCGGCTGCGCCGGCTGTTCGACCTGGATGCCGACGTCGCGGCCATCGGGGCGCATCTGTCGGGCGATCTCGCCCTGGCGCCGCTCGTGGCGCGCCGCCCCGGCCTGCGCACGCCCGGCGCCTGGTGCGGCTTCGAGCTGGCGGTGCGTGCCGTGCTCGGCCAGCAGATCACCGTGACCGGCGCGCGCAAGCTTGCCGAAAGACTCGTCGATATGGCG
>DASWOE010000346.1:0-3805 GCA_036398875.1 Rhizomicrobium sp. | reverse complement strand
GAAGCGCCTGGTGTTCTCCAGCAGCGTGTCGCGCGCCGCATCGATGCCCTTGAGCAGCGCCAGCGGCACCGCGGCGATCTTCGCCACCGCGATCAGCCCGCCATGGGAAGGCTCCCAGACGAAGGCATCGCCGGCGGCCGGCGCCTTGACCGAAAGCGCCGCCGGCGCGAGGCGCTCCAGGGCCCGCGCGATGCGCGCCAGAATCGCGGCGCTCGCGCTGCTCGCAGGCTCTTTTCGGCGCGTTGCCATAAGCTAAATCCTTGATTTTCCATGGTTGCAAAGGGGGCAAGCGTCGCTATATTCCCGCCCGAACAGCCGCGCTATCGATGCGGCGCAACCGCCCACCGGACCGTCGATGCAAGATTTCCTCGCCAATCCGCTCATCATGCTCGTGCCCATGGGCCTGATCTTCTACTTCCTGGTCATGCGCCCGCAACAGCAGCAGGCCAAGCAGCATCGCGCCGCGATCGACAATCTGCGCCGCGGCGACACGGTGGTGACGGCGGCCGGCATCGTCGGCCGCGTCGTCAAGGCGCCGGTGAAGGAGGACCCCGAAGTCACCGTGGAGATCGCGGACAACGTCCAGGTCAAGGTGATCAAGTCCACGCTGTCGGAAGTCCGGGCCAAGACCCAGCCGGTCGATACCAATTCGGACAAGAGCTGATCCGGCCATGCTGCAGGTCTCCACCTGGGTCCGCGTCGTCGTTGCCGCCGTTCTTCTGGCGGGGTTCGCCATCGCGCTGCCCAACGCCTTGCCGGGCTGGGTACGCGCCAAGATTCCGTCCTGGCTGCCCAGCCAGACCGTCTCGCTCGGGCTCGACCTGCAGGGCGGCTCGCATTTGCTGCTGGAGGTCGAACTCGACACGGTCGCCAAGGACAAGCTGGAATCGCTGACCGGCGACATCCGCCGCGCCCTGCGCAAGGCGCATCCGGCCATCGGCTACCGCTTCGGCCAGGCGACCGGCGATTCCATCTCGGTGCAGATCCTCGACCTCGCGCGCCACGACGACGCGAAATCGCTGATCCAGGGCCTGAACCCCACCATCGGCGGCGGCGTGCTCGCGGTGGGCGCGCACGCCTACGACCTGTCCGACAGCGGCCAGGGCCTGTTCACCCTCAAGATGACGGACGCCTACAAGCAGCAGACCCAGCAGGAGATCGTCAGCCAGTCGATCGAAGTCGTGCGCCGCCGCATCGACGACCTCGGCACGCGCGAGCCGACCATCGAACGCCAGGGCGACGACCGCATCGTCGTCGAGGTGCCGGGATTGAACGATCCCGCCCGCCTGATCAAGCTTCTGGGCACCACCGCCAAGATGTCGTTCCAGCTGGTGGACGAATCCGCCGACCGCAGCGGTGCCGCCGCGCGCGGCGTGGCGCCGATCGGCGACGAGATTCTGCCGATGGCGAAGGGCAAGAACGGCCTCGCCTCCGGGCCGCCTCTCGTGGTCGAGAAGCGCATCATGGTGGCGGGCGACCGTCTGGTCGATTCGCAGTCCGGGTTCGACCAGCGGGACGGCCAGCCCATCGTCTCCTTCCGGTTCGACAGCGTCGGCGCCCGCGAATTCGCCGACGTCACCAAGGCCTTCCCGCCCAAGACCCAGCGCTTCGCCGTCGTGCTCGACAAGCAGATCATCACCGCGCCGGTGATCGACGAGCCGATCCTGGGCGGCTCCGGCCAGATCCAGGGCAATTTCACCTCGCAAGCGGCGCAGGATCTCGCGACGCTGCTGCGTGCCGGCGCGCTGCCGGCACCGCTCAAGGTCATCGACCGGCGCACCGTCGGCTCGGGCCTGGGCGCCGACCAGGTCGATGCCGGGCGCTATTCCGCGCTGGCCGGGCTTGTGCTGGTGGCGCTGTTCATGATCGCCCGCTACGGCCTGTTCGGTCTTTTCGCCGACATCGCCCTGACGCTCAACGTCGTCCTTCTGATGGCGGCGCTGACCTTGTTCGGCGCGACGCTGACGCTGCCGGGCATCGCCGGCATCGTGCTGACCATGGGCATGGCGGTCGATGCCAATGTGCTGATCTACGAGCGCATCCGCGAGGAGCAGCGCAACGGCCGCTCCATGCTGGCCTCGATCGACCAGGGCTTCCGCCGCGCCATGGCGACCATCATCGACGCCAACTCGACCCATCTGATCGCCGCCCTAATCCTGTTCCAGCTCGGTTCCGGCCCGGTCCGCGGCTTCGCCGTGACGCTCGGCGTCGGCATCATCACCTCGTTCTTCACGGCGGTGATGGTGACGCGGCTGGTGGTTGTGCTGTGGCTCAACATCCGCCGCCCCAAACGATTGGCCATATAGAGAAAAGGGCTGATTCCTGGCCGGAATACGGTAAAGTCCCGCCCGGACTCATACGGGAGGGACGGCCATGGCGGCCTTTTTTGGAAATCTGCGCAACACGGTGATCGCGGGCTTTGTGCTGGCGCTGATCGTGCTCGTCATCCGCATTTCGTTCGGCAATCTGGATCTGGGATCGGAGGCGTTCTGGGCCTTCATCATCCGCTGGGCGCACATCATCTGCGGCGTGATGTGGATCGGCCTTTTGTGGTACTTCAATTTCGTCTCGACCCCGACGACGCCGAAGATCCCCGAGGACCTTCGGCCCGCGCTGGGGCGCTACATCACGCCGGCGGCCCTGTTCTGGTTCCGCTGGGGCGCCATGGGCACGATCGTGTTCGGCATCCTGCTCGCCGGCATGAACCACTACCTCGTCCAGGCTTATTCGCTCGACACGGTGGGCGATGCCACCGGAGCGTTCTCGACGCCCAGCTATCTGCTGATCGGCATCGGGATGTGGCTGGGCACCATCATGTGGTTCAACGTCTGGTTCGTGATCTGGCCGAACCAGCAGCGCGCCTTGAATTTGAACGGCAAGGGCGAGGGCCTCGACGCGCCGACCAAGGCGGCCTCGGGCAAGACCGCCGGCATGTTCAGCCGCATCAACACGATGCTCTCCATTCCCATGCTGTTCTGCATGGCGGCGGCGTCGCATCTGCCTTGAGATTTCTCGGTCACATCCTTCCCCGCCCCTGGCGGGGGAGGCGGCCGTAGCACCGTCGGGTGCGAAGGCCGGAGGGGGAATGAGCCGCCGGAGCGATCCGGCGGCGCTTTCGTTGAGGGACGATGACGGCTGAAAGCATCGCGGCCCTGGTTCGCCATGCCGATCCGGACCGCTATCTCGCGTCCCTGTTCGCGCCGGCGCAGACACGGCCGCTGCTGCACGCGCTCTATGCCTTCAACATCGAGATCGCCCGCGTCGCCGACACGGTGCGCGAGCCGATGATGGGCGAGATCAGGCTCGAATGGTGGCGCGAGACGCTGGCGGGCGCGCGCGCCGGGCGGCCGCGCAACCACGATGTGGCGCGCGCTTTGGCGGATCTGTCCGCGGCCGTCGATCTGCCGCTTGCGGCCTTCGAGGCGATGATCGCCGCGCGCGGCTTCGATGCGTCGTCCGAGATGTTCGCGGACCGCGCCATGGCAGAGGCCTATTGCGACGCCACCAGCGGCAATCTGATGCGGCTCGCCGCGGCCATCCTTGGTCGTGCGGACGACGGTTTGGCGCGCGAGGCCGGCATCTCCTATGCGCTGGCCGGAATCCTGCGCTCGCTCCCGCATCACGCGGCCCGCCACAAAAGCTTCCTGCCCGAGAGCCTTCTGAACGCGGTCGACCTGACGAAGGAACAGCTTTTCCACGGCCATGAGCGCGCCAAGGTCAAGGCTGTCGTCGCGCAGATGGCGCTGTGGGCGCGCGAGCATCTCGCCAGGGCCCGCGCGCTGCGCCAGCCGCGCGCCGAACTGGC
>DASWOE010000345.1:0-6550 GCA_036398875.1 Rhizomicrobium sp. | reverse complement strand
GCCCGCGCCGACGACATCGAGCGCATCACCGATTTCCGCTCCGACATCGCCATCGGCCGCGACGGCGCCGTCACGGTGGCGGAGACGATCACCGTGAACGCCCAGGGCGATTTCATCGTCCACGGCATCTACCGCGACTTTCCGACGATCTATCCGGGCTCGGGCAATGTGCATGTGCGCTTCGACGTGCGGGACGCCACGCTCGACGGCCAGGCGACGCCGGTCGATATCGGCAGGCTGGAGAACGGCCGCCGCGTCCAGATGGGCGATCACGGCATCATCCTCAGCCATGGGCCGCATGTCTTCCGGCTGCGCTATGCGACCGACCGGCAGATCGCCTTTCTCGCACACCATGACGCGTTCACCTGGAACGTCACGGGCAATGGCTGGGCCTTCGCCATCGATCACGCCGAAGCGACGCTGCGCCTGCCCGCCGGCGCCCGGATGGCGACGGTCGATTTCTATACCGGCGCCCAGGGCGCGCGCGGCGGCGACGCCATCGCGCGCAAGCCGGCGCCGAATACGGTCGTGGTGGAGACGACGCGGATGCTGGATCCCGGCGAGGGCCTGACCGTCGCGGTCGATTTCGCCAAAGGCGCAGTCGTGCCGCCCGGCGCGCAAGACCGCCGGCGCTATCTGCTGCGCGACAATCGCGGCGCGGCCGGGGCGCTGGCCGGCCTGTTGCTGCTGCTGCTCTATTTCGGCGCGGTGTGGTGGCGGGTGGGCCGCGATCCTGGGCGCGGCACGATCATCCCGCTGTTCGCGCCGCCGCAAGGATTGTCGCCGGCCGCGATGCGCTACATCCGCCGCATGGGCTACGACCGCAAGGCTTTCGCCGCGACCGTGATCGGCCTTGCGGTGAAGGGCGTGCTGACCATCGCCGAAACCGGCCACGTCCTTGGACCGGTCTTCAGCGTGCGGCGCGCCGGCGCGGCGAAAGCGCCGCTATCGCGAAGCGAGGCCGGCGTCGCCGACGCGCTGCTGGGCTGGGATGCCGGCGAGATCGCCCTGACCCGGGCGAACCAGGGCCGCATCGCCGCCGCGATCGCGACGCTTAAAAAAGACCTGTCGGACGAGTATGAGCGCGTCTATTTCGGCCAGAACCGGCAATGGTTCTGGCCCGGCCTGGGCATCATCGCGCTGAGCTGCGCCGCGGCCGCCGTCCTGTCCGACGATCGCGGCGGCGCCTTTCTCGTCTTCCTCTGGAGCGGATTGTTCGGCGTGGCGGCCGCGGTCTTTTCCTATTTCGCGCTGCAAGCCTGGCGCGGCGTGTTCGTCGGCGCCGGCGCGCGGCCGGTGCGTCTCGCAATCGCCCTGCTGCGCACGCTGTTCGCCTTGCCTTTCGTGGCGACCCTGATCGGCACGCTGTTCTTCCTCAACGCCGCGATCCAGCCCGTGACGGTCGCCCTCCTCGTCGCGCAGGGCGCGGTCGCGGTCCTGTTCTACCGGCTGTTGCGCGCCCCGACGCTGGCGGGCGCCAGGCTGCGCGACGCCCTCGACGGCTTCGCGCTTTTTCTCAAGACCGCCGAAACCGCGCGGCTGGACGCGCTGCAGGCGCCGCAGCTGACGCCCCAATTGTTCGAGACCTTCCTTCCCTATGCCGTCGCGCTCGATTGCGAGACCGCGTGGAGCCGCAAATTCGAGGCGGCGACGCAAGCGGCCGGCGGCGGCGCTTCGAGCGGCCAGGGCCAGCTCTATTTTCCGATGTGGTACCAGGGCGATTCGCTCAGCACGCTCGGCACCGGCGTGTTCGCCTCTGCCATCGGCGCGTCGATCGGCGATGCCGTCGCTTCGGCATCGGTCGCGCCGGGATCGGGCAGCGGCGGGGGCGGCTTCTCCGGAAGCGGTGGGGGAGGCTGGTAGCTAACGCCGGCCCTTCGGCTTGAGGCTGTCGAACCCGACCGGACCGGGTCCCATGCCCACCAGCAGCAGCAGGGCGCCGGCGATCGCCATGTTGCGCGCGAAGATGTCGTAATCGGCGGCGCGGTCGATCGGGTTTGCGATGGTCCAGAAATTGTGCATCGCGACCGAAGCGACGATGGTGAAGCCGAACAGCAGCACCGCGCCGTGCCTGGTCTGAAAGCCGAACACCAGCGACAGCCCGCCCAGGGCCATCGCGATCAGCGCCAGCGCCAGCAGCAGCGGCGGCGCCGGAATGCCCTTGAGCGCCATGAGCTGGATGGTGGCGTCCCATTGCGCGGAATAGCCGAGCGCGCTGCTCAAGAAGAACCAGGCGAGGATCAGCCGGCCGACCAGCGGCGAGATGTATTCGGAAAAGGACATGGCACACCCGCCCCAGGCGAATCACTCCGCCGCAGCTTAGCGCCCCTTGGCGGCGTCTTTGAGCGGTTGCGCGGGCGGAGCGGGGCCGGCATCCGGCCGATCATCAGGCCGAAGTCTGCGCGCGCAGACGCGCGATCTCCCGATTGCCGTGCGCAAGCTGGCCTTCGAGCTGGACGATGTTTTCGAACAGCCGCGCCGTGGAGAGTTTGAGAAAGTAGAAGCCGAAGGTGGGATTCTGAAAATAGAGCTGCTCGATCCGGCGATAAGGCATGACCAGCAGGCTTGCGTCCTCGATGCAGGACACGGTGTGGGTGCGCGTCTGGCCGGGCGACAGCATCCCCAGTTCCCCGACCACGCCGCCTTCCGCGATCTGGACGCCGATATCCGCGACCTCGATCCGCCCGCCGAGGACGTAGAACATGCGATCGGCCTTGTCGCCTTTGCGGAACAAGACCTCGCCCCTGCGCACCGACACGCTGTCCATGAACGGCTTCAGCCAGTCCATGTTCTGAGAGCCGCTGTTCGCGGCCTGCTTCACCTGGCGGATCAAGCCCATCATCTGGAACAGCCGGCGCAGATTGATCGGCAGCAGAATCACATGCTGGATGACGATCGGATAGATGCCGGTGAGAAGACCGAAGCAGATCTGCGCGACATTGTGCGCGACGCCGGTGACCCGCAGCGGAATCATCGTCTGCATCACCAGCATCAGAATGCCGAGTGCGGCCGAGCCGTAGCCGATCAGCTCGATATCCGTCGCCGTTAAGCCAATGCCCCCCACGCTCACGCCCGCTCCCCGACGCCACAATCGGCCGGAACGTTGAGGTTTCCCGGATGCCGTGTCTATCGCGCCCGGGAGAACCCGCGAGAGATTTTGCGATCGTCCGATGCTGGCGGCGTCAACGGCGCATGCCGGCGCCGATGCACGGGAGGCCAAGCCGGCTTGCCGGTCCGCCTGTGTCGCGGGCCGAGAGCCGGTGCCTACGCCCCCCTGAGCGCGTGCTTGCGCAAATGACGAACCAGCGCCATCTCGTCGAGCCGCGACTGGGAGCGGCGCGCCTCGATCTCGGCGACGCGCTTGGCCTGCTGCTCGGTGGCGAATTCCAGGCTTTTGAGCTCCTGGAAGGCGGTGTTCAGGTCGGTCTGGGCGGTGACGCGCTCGCGCTCGATGTCTTTCAGAGTCGCGCGCAGGTTCTCGCGCCGTGCCTCAATCGAGCGCAGGAAGGACGGAAACGCCAGGCGGCCGATGTCGGAATCGCCGGCGCGCTGGCGCTCGCGCGCCACGCTGTCCTCCAGATCCGCAAGCTTGCGCTCGGCGTCGGATTTCATGCCGTCGAGCGTCGCCATGCGGCGCTTCATCTCATCGACGCGAAAGCGACGCAAGCGGATCAACGTATCGCCGCGCTTCATGATCCATCACCTTTCCCCGCCGTGCTACCCATGATCTTCTCCAGACCGGCGTAGCATTCGGTAAACGCTGAGCGCTCGTCCTTCTTCTGGGACAGGAAGGCTTCGAGCTGCGGATAAACCTTTATGGCTCTATCCACTTCAGCATTCGTGCCAGCTTTGTAGGCTCCGAGCCGGATCAGCTCGGCCATGTCGTCATAGACCGCCAGGGGCGACCGCGCGCGCTGCACAAGCGCCTGTTCCGCCTGGCTATTGCACCCCGGCATGGCGCGCGAGACCGATTTGAGGACGTTGATCGCGGGGAACCGGCCGCGCTCGGCGATGTTCCGTTCCAGGACAATGTGGCCGTCCAGGATGCCGCGCACCGCGTCGGCGACTGGTTCATTATGATCGTCGCCCTCGACGAGCACGGTGAAGAGGCCGGTGATGGAGCCGGCCCGGCCCTGCAGGCCCGGACCGGCGCGTTCGAGCAGGCGCGGCAGTTCGGCGAACACGGTCGGCGTATAGCCCTTGGAGGCCGGCGGCTCGCCGGCGGAGAGGCCGACCTCGCGCTGCGCCATGGCGAAGCGGGTGACCGAATCCATCAGCAGCAGGACATGCAGGCCCCGGTCGCGCAGCTCTTCCGCCACCGCCATCGCGACATAGGCGGCCTGGCGGCGCACCAGCGGCGGCTCGTCCGAGGTCGCGGCGACGACGACGGCGCGCCTGAGGCCTTCTTCGCCCAGATCGTCCTCGACGAATTCCTTCACCTCGCGGCCGCGCTCGCCGACCAGGGCGATGACGATCGCGTCGGCATCGGAATTGCGCGCCAGCATGGCGAGCAGCGTCGACTTGCCGACGCCGGAGCCGGAGAAGATGCCCATGCGCTGGCCCTTGCAGCAGGTCGTGAAGGCGTTCATCGCGCGCACGCCCAGATCCAGCTTGGCCCCGACGCGGGCCCGCGCCGCCGCCGGCGGCGGCGCGGCTTTCAGCGGATAGGGCTCGGTTCCCTGCGGCAGCGCGCCCTTGCCATCGGCCGGATGGCCGAACCCGTCGATCACGCGGCCGAGCCAGGCGGAGCAGGGAAAGATCACCGCCGGCTGGCTGTCGAAATCGGCACGGGCGCCGAGCGTGATTCCGTCGAGGCTGCCCAGCGGCATGACGAGCGCGCGCCCGTCGCGGAAACCGACCACCTCGCAGGGAATTTTCCTGGCTCCGCCGACACTTAGGCGCACCTGCCCGCCCAGGCTGATGGCCCCGGCGGCGCCCGTGACCTCGACCAGCAGGCCTTCGATGCGGGCGACGCGGCCGAAGCGGCGCAGCGGCGTGACGGCGGCGATATCCTTGAGCAATGCGTGCATGGGGCCCTGTTCCCGCCCCGGACCTTCTGCCCCAAGCGATACTGCGATCTTGCCCCCAAGGTTTTAAGTGGCGGTAAACTTAACAAAGCGAATCAAGGGGATGTTCCCTCGGTCGGAACGGTTTCTTAAGCCCGGGTTCGCGGGAGCTGAGTTGGCAAACCGCAATGCAACGGGATGTTAACCAGTTAAGGTTAGCTTCCGTTAGCGAACCGACACAGATGTGCGGTCGCCCGGCCTGAAGAGGGGTTTTGATATGCGCGTTCTCCTGATCGAAGACGACAGCGCAATGGCCCGCAGCATCGAGCTGATGCTGCGCAGCGAAGGGCTGAACGTCTACACCACGGATTTGGGCGAAGAGGGCATCGACCTCGGCAAGCTCTACGACTACGACATCATCGTGCTCGACCTGCAGCTGCCCGACATGAGCGGTTTCGAAGTGCTGAAGGCCCTGCGCGTCGCCAAGGTGCAGACGCCGGTCCTCATCCTCTCGGGCAACGCCATCGTCGAGGCCAAGGTCAAGGCGCTCGGCTTCGGCGCCGACGACTATATGACCAAGCCGTTCCACAAGGACGAGCTGGTCGCGCGCATCCAGGCGGTGGTGCGCCGCTCCAAGGGCCACAGCCAGTCGGTGATCACCACCGGCAAGCTGATCGTGAATCTCGACGCCAAGACGGTGGAGGTCGACGGCCAGCGCGTGCACCTGACCGGCAAGGAATACCAGATGCTGGAGCTGCTCTCGCTGCGCAAGGGCACGACGCTGACCAAGGAGATGTTCCTGAACCATCTCTATGGCGGCATGGACGAGCCCGAGCTCAAGATCATCGACGTGTTCATCTGCAAGCTGCGCAAGAAGCTGGCGGCGGCGACCAACGGCGACAACTACATCGAGACGGTGTGGGGCCGCGGCTATGTGCTGCGCGACCCGCAGGGCGAAGAGATCGTCGCGGCGTAAACTTCACCCAAATCGTGGGCACGAAAACGGCGCCGGCGCAGATCGGCGCCTTTTTTGTTCTTGGCTATTGGGCGGCGTGCTGCGTGTCGCGGGCGTGCAAGGCGTCAACGACCTGCTGCACGGTCGCGTCCCGACGACCCGTCACCTCCTGCGCGATGGCGAGCCACCATGCGTCCGGGTAGTCGCTGTTAGGACGCATTGTTCTAACGCTGTCCCGTTCGTCGACGACCCGCTGGAAGCCCCGTTCCACAAGGGCGTCGTTCAACCACAGCGGCCCCGGCCGCCCTACGCTCATATCACAGCCAAACATCTGCAAAAGACGCGGCCAGCGAGACGACTCCTCTAGCGCCGTGTCAATTGCCGTCAGCATCTGTTTCGACGTAAGCGTTGTCATGCCAAAAACCTCAGATCTCGTCCCAACCAGCAGAATCGCGCACCACCAAACCGCATTCTTGGGTCTTCTCAGCAATGATTCTACGCAGTCCAGTAGAGTTGTCATAGATAGTGGCAATGTCGGCGACCGGCAAGTAACCGTTGCGCAGGTTCGACAATCCTCGCCAATACCGTC